>JAQGKM010000067.1 GCA_028290125.1 Hyphomicrobiales bacterium
TTCTGGAACGAGGCCAGCGGCTGGCCAGTGGCGACGAAGACTTCCCAGGCGCGCAGGTTGCGCTGCGGGTCAGTCGGGCGCAGCCGGGCGGCGGTCTGCGGATCCAGCGCCTGCAAGCGGGCATGGATCTCCTCCGGGGCCAATCCCTCGGCCTCGGCGCGAACGCGCGCACGGATCTCGTCCGGCACCGGCGGGATATCGGACAGGCCCTGCAGCAGCGCCTTGAAATACATGCCTGTGCCGCCCGTGAAGATCGGCAGGCGTGCGGCGCCCGCGAGCTCGGCCAGCACGGCCCTGGCGTTCTCGACCCATTTGCCGACCGAATAGTTCACGGCGCCGTCGACGTGGCCGAACAGCCGATGCTCGGCCTCGCGCTCTTCCGCGACGCTCGGGCGGGCCGTCAGCGTGCGCAGGTCGGCGTAGACCTGCATGGAATCGGCGTTGACCACCACGCCGCCGGTCGCCTGCGCGACCCGGATCGCGAGCGCGGACTTGCCGCTCGCCGTCGGTCCTGCGATGAGAAGGGCGGAAATCGGCGGACGGCTCACGAGACCGCCCGCACAGAAGAAAGACGCCGCCTGACATGACGCATGTCGCTACCCTTGTGTCCAATCCCGCCGCGCCGGCGCTGACCGAGGCGCTGCTCGCGCAAGCTGCTGCCGCCCTGCCGGGCGCCCGTGCGCCAGTCTGGCTGAACGCCAACGTCGCCGCCGACCTGTTCTTTACACCGCATGAGGCTTCCGACAACCGCGCTCTGGCGGACGCCGTGCGCGCGGCGCTCGGCGACGCCAAGATCGACGTCGTCGTGCAGGTGGCGGCGACCCGGCGGAAGAAGCTGTTTCTGGCCGACATGGATTCCACCATGATCGGGCAGGAATGCATCGACGAACTCGCCGCCTACGTCGGCATGAAGGAGCACGTCGCCGCCATCACCGAGCGCGCCATGCGCGGCGAAATCGAATTCGAGCCGGCGCTGCGCGAGCGCGTCGCGCTGCTGAGAGGGCTGGACGCGAAGATCGTCGACCAGGTCATCGCCGAGCGCATCACTCTTACGCCGGGCGGGCGCGAACTCGTGCAGACCCTGCGGGCGCATGGCGCCTATACGGCGCTGGTGTCGGGCGGTTTTACGCTGTTCACCTCGAAGGTCGCGGAGGCCATCGGCTTCGACGAAAACCGCGCCAACCTTCTGATCATCGAAGATGACAAGTTCGCCGGCTTCGTCAGCGAGCCGATCCTCGGCAAGGAAGCCAAACTCGCGTCCCTGGTCGAATTGCGCGAGCGCCAAGGCCTCGCGCCCGAGGACACGATGGCGGTCGGCGACGGCGCCAACGATCTCGCGATGTTGGGAGAAGCGGGCCTAGGCGTGGCCTTCTACGCCAAGCCCGCCGTGGCCGCAGCCGCGCATGCGCGCATCGACCATTCGGACCTGACTGCGCTGCTTTATGCGCAGGGATATCACGCAAGCGAGTTCGTCTAAGTCGTCATTGCGAGGAGCGAAGCGACGCGGTAATCCATCTTCGGGACGACTGGCGGAAACGCCCATTGCAAGGGCGCAAACGCCTCAAATGGTTTGCTTCGTCGCTGCGCTCCTCGCAATGACGAGGCTAAGGTTAAGAGAACACGCGTGGTCTTTAACTCGTCATTTCGAGGATCGAAGCGACGCGGCAATCCATCTTGGGGACGACTGGCGGAAACCCCCATTGCAAGAGCGCAAACGCCTCACATGGATTGCTTCGTCGCTGCGCTCCTCGCAATGACGAGGCCATAGGGCAAAGAGCTCGCATTCACACCTGGCCCTTCACGGCATTGGCCCAGGCGGGCAGCGACACGGGGCCGTCGCCCGATGGCAGCGCGGCGCGGACTCGTTCTTTCAGTTCTTCGCGCTTCGCCTCATCCATTTTGCTGACGAACGTGCCCAGCGGCCCGACCGGCAACGTGTTCGACTCCCAGAAATCCTGAAAACTCGGAAACTCCGTCGTGATGCGCAGCTCGCGGGTTTCGACGTCGGTCAGCCCGGCTGCTTCCCAGATCTCGCGCATCATGTCCTGACGGGCGGCGTCGATGCGCGGCGGAAATTGCGGCGCTACGCCCATCTGCTCAAGCGTGTTGGAAATCAGCGCGCCGGGCCGCGCAGGGCCGACGAAGTCCCACATGTAGGCGCCGATGACGCCGCCCTTGCGCACGCAGCGTTTCATCTCGCGCACGGCGGCGGGCGGATCGGGGACGAAGGAAATCACCAGCGCCATGACGGCGACATCGACGCTGGCGTCGGCGACGGGCAGATGGGTCGCATCGCTTTGCAGATAGGTCGCCGCCGCGCCGCGCGAGCGCGCGAAGGCGAGCTGCGCTTCGGACGGATCGACGCCCACGATGGAAGCCGGCTGACAGCGCGCGATGACCTCTTCGGTGAACGCGCCATTGCCGCAGCCAACGTCGAGCCAGTCGAGGCCCGGCGGCACGTCCAGCCAGTCGAGGAAAAGGTGGCCGGTCTTGCGGCTCCAGCGGCCCATCAGGCGCTCGTAAGCTGCGCCATCATTGAAAATCTGACTCATGCCAGCCCCCTTAAACAAAAGTGGCGCGGCAAATGTGCCGCGCCAAAAGATGCTCTTTTGAAAATGTCGTTGCGACTGAAAAGCGGTCAGTCGAGATTGAGCGCCACAAAGCGTACATCGCCCGCCGCATTCGCCACAAGCAGCAAGGCCGATTTGCGACCCTGGTCCTTGAGCGCCTTGGTGCGGTCGGCGATGTCGGACGGCTTGCTCACCGGCTCTTGGTTGATCTCGACGATCGTGTCACCGGGAACGATGCGCTTCTCGCCAGCCGCCGAACTGGCTTCGACGCTCGTCACGACCACGCCCTTGACGCTCTCCTTGATGGAAAACTTCTTGCGCGCGTCCGCATCCAGCGAGGCGAACTCCATGCCGAGCGCCTTCTGCACGACCGAGCGGCCGGGCCGGGACTCGTCCGTCATGGTCTTCTTGTCGAGGGACGCCTGCTTCTCGCCGTCTTCGAGGCGGCCGAGCACCACCTTGAGCGGCGTCTGCTTGCCGTCGCGCATGACGACGATGTCGACTTCCTTGCCGACCGGCGCCGCGGCGACGAGCTTCGGCAGGTCGCGCGATTCCTTCACGTCCTTGCCGTCGAACGTCAGGATGACGTCGCCAGCCTTCAAACCAGCGGGCTTGCCCGGACCCTTGTCGTCCACGACGGCGATCAGCGCGCCGCGCACCGAGCCGAGCTTCAGCGACTCGGCGATCGCGTCATCGACGTTCTGGATGCGCACGCCGAGCCAGCCGCGGCGGGTCTCGCCGAACTGCATGAGCTGCGCGATGATCGGCTCGACGGTGGCCGCCGGCGTGGCGAAGCCGATGCCGACCGAGCCGCCCGATGGCGACAGGATCGCCGTGTTGATGCCGATGACCTCGCCGTCCATGTTGAACAGCGGACCGCCGGAATTGCCCTTGTTGATGGAGGCGTCGGTCTGGATGTAATTGTCGTAGGGGCCGCTATCGATGTTGCGGTTGCGGGCCGAGACGATGCCGGCCGTCACCGTGCCGCCGAGGCCGAACGGATTGCCGACCGCCATCACCCACTGACCGACGCGCATCTTCTCGCTGTCGCCGAATTTTACGGCCTTCAGCGGCTTGTCGGGCTTCACGCGCAGCACCGCGACGTCGACCTTGGCGTCCTTGCCGATGACTTCGGCTTTCAGCTTCTGGCCATCCGTGAAGATCACCGTGATCTCGTTGGCGTCGGCGATGACGTGATTGTTGGTGATCACGATGCCGGCGGAATCGATCACGAAGCCCGAGCCGAGCGAGGACGAGCGGCGCGGCTGCTGCTGGCGCGGCGACGGACGCTGGCTTTCCTCGCCACCGCCTCCACCCTGCCCCTGACGGCGGCGGAAAAATTCTTCGAACAGATCGTCGAAGGGCGTTCCGGGCGGCAGGTTGGGGACGCCGACGCGCTTGTCTTCCACGGTTTGCGCGGCGGAAATGTTCACCACCGCCGAACTCACGTTGTCGGCGAGATCGGCGAAGGAATCGGGCGCGCTGCGGGCCTGCGCCATCACGGGCGCGAGCGGCTGGACGGCAAGGCAGAAGGTCAGCGCCGCAACGGCGGGGCGCATGAACGACCGGGCGGCCGAGCGGGACTTGGTCTGGGACGAGATCAGCGTGCGGACACCCATAAGGGGCTTCCTCCAGTAGCGGGCCGGCTTGGCCCAGATCGACAGCAGCGAGATCGCTTGGGCAGGCGGAAGGCCTGCGGTATTCCGAAACGAGAGTGACGGACGCGTGCGCCCGTCACTCCAATCTAGGCGGCTTTTCCGATCCGCCTAGTCTACCTTGGCGGTCGTTTTCGCCGCAGCCTGCGGTCCGGTGCGCGGCGCGTCGGTCACGCCGCCTCCGTTGCCGCCCGGCTGCCCCTGCGGGCGAATGCCGCTCGGCTGGCCGAAGAAGCGGAAGAAGTCAGAGTTCGGGCTGATGATCATGCGGGTGTCCGCCGACTTCAAGCCCGTCTCGTAGGCCTGCATGGACCTGTAAAATGAGAAGAAATTAGGGTCCTGGTTGTAGGCCTCGGCGAAAACCCGGTTCCTTTCGGAATCGCCCTCGCCTCGGGTCTGGTCGGCTTCGCGCTGCGCGGTGGCGCGCAGCACCACCACATCGCGGTCGGCCTTGGCGCGAATCCTCTGCGCCGTTTCAGACCCCTGTGCGCGGAATTCCGCCGCTTCACGGGCGCGTTCGGTCCGCATGCGGTCGAACACCCGGTCCGAAATCTGCTTGGGCAGATCGGCGCGGCGGATACGGACGTCGATGACTTCGACGCCAAGCCGCGTGGCTTCCGTGTTCACCAGGTCGCGGATCGACACCATGAGAGTCGAGCGACCCTCGCGGATGATCTGCACCATGGTCGCCTCGCCGAGCACGCGACGCAGCGCCGACGACAGCACCGAGCCGAGCTGGTTGTTCGCCCGCTGGATCGTGTTCACGGTCTGGTAGAAGCGAAGGGCGTCGACGATGCGGTAACGCAGGAAGGCGTCGACCTCGATGCGGTTGTTATCCGACGCAAGAACTTCCTGCTTCGGCGTTTCGAGATCGAGGATGCGGCGGTCGAGCAGCGTCACGGTCTCGATGAACGGCACCTTCACGTGCAGACCGGGCGTGCTGACGAGAGCGCGTCCGGGGATGGCCTCGCCGAGCCGCAGGACGAGCGCCTGCTGGTTCTGGCCGACCGTGTAGAAGGAAGCCGAGCCGAGCACCGCGATGATGACGACGACGGCGACGGCGATGAGGACACCAAGATTGTTTCTCATCGGGCGGCTCCCTGCGCAGGCTGTTGCGGCGCCGGAGGCGTGTTGAGCCCCTGAAGCGGCAGGTAAGGCACGACGCCCTGGCTGCCGCTGTTCTGGTCGACGATCACCTTGTTCATGCCGCCGAACACGCGTTCCATGGTTTCGAGATAGATGCGTTCGCGCGTCACGTCGGGCGCGAGCGTGTATTGCTTGAGAACCTGCGAGAAGCGGGCCGTCTGGCCCTTCGCTTCATTCACGGTCTGCTCGCGATAGCCTTCCGATTCCTGCACGATGCGCGCCGCGTCGCCGCGCGCTTCTGGCACGACGCGATTGGCGTAAGCCTCGGCCTCGTTGCGCAGACGATCCTGATCCTGCTGCGCCGCAGTCACATCGCGGAACGCCGCGACGACCTGCTCGGGCGGATCGACCGACAGGAGCTGCACCTGCAGGATGAGCACGCCGGCCTTGTAATCGTTCAGGACCTTTTGCGTCAGCTCCTGCGCGGCAGGCTCGATGACCTTACGTTCTGCGGTCAGAATGCGCTGGATCGGCGTGCGTCCGACGATCTCGCGCATCACGCTTTCAGCGACCGCTTTCACGGTCTCGCGCGGCTCGCGCACGTTGAAGGCGAAATCTTCCGGACGCACCGGATCGATCTGCCAGATCACGCGGAACTTCACGTCGGCGATGTTCTCGTCGCCGGTCAGCATCAGGCTTTCTTCCGGCACGTCGAGCTGCGTCTGGATGTTGCCGCCGCGGCGCGTGTCTTCACGCGTGGAGAAGCCAACCTCGATCGAGTTGCGGTCCGTGACCTGCAGCTTGTTCACGCCGCCGATGGGCGCAGGCCAGTTGTAGTTCAGGCCGGGCGAGGTCTTCTTCTCGTATTTGTTGAAGACCATGTTGAGGCCGACCTCGTTGGGGCCGACCGTGTAGAAGCCGCTCGCGAGCCAGAGGCCCACCGCCGCGACGCCGAAAATGATCAGGCTGCGACCACCGGAAAAACCGCCCGGCATGGCCTGACGGAGCCGATCCTGGCTGCGCCGAAGAAGCTCTTCTAGATCGGGGGGCGTTCCACCGCCGCCGCCGCCGTTGCCGCCGGATGGGCCCTGCCCCCACGGCCCGCGCGGGCCGGGTTTCCAGGGACCGCCGCCGGTCTGATTGTTCCACGGCATGAAATTCATCTCCTCCAAGGCGCGTCCGGGCGGTTTCGCCGCAGGCGCGTCGTTTTTCAGCTAAGCACAGGCAGGCCGCTTTTCAACGATCCGCTCGCCCGTTTGTGATCCGATCATAAGTGACGAAGACGTAATCGGCCTCGTCGCCGGCCTCCCGGTCGGCAAGGTGAGGCTCGCGCCGCGTTTCCTGCCAGTGGCCCGGGTCCATTTCGGGGAAGTAGGTGTCGCCGTCCGGTTCGAGCGCGACTTCCGTCATTTCGATCCGCGCCGCCTTGTCGAGCGTCTGCCGGTAGATCTCGCCCCCGCCCGCCACAACGATTTCGCCGGCGCCGACACGATCGGCCGCAGCCTCGGCGAGCTTGAGCGCAGCCTGAAGGTCGGCGGCGACGAGCACCCCGTCGGGCCGGTACTCCGGATCGCGGGTCAGGACGATCATTTCGCGTCCGGGCAGCGGCTTGCCGATGGACTCGAAGGTCTTGCGGCCCATGATCAAGGGCTTGCCCATGGTGCAGCGCCTGAAATGCGCCATGTCGCCCTTCAGGCGCCAGAGGAGCCGGTTGTCGCCACCGATCACGCCATTGCGCGCCACGGCGACGATGAGAACGAGCGGACGCGCGCTCATCGCGCCTTGTCCGCGACGCGCCACAATGACTCGCCGCTCAGCCGGCACATGGTCCAGTCATCCAGCATCTGCGCTCCCTGTGCGCGATAAAATCCGATCGCCGGCTCGTTCCAGTCGAGTACCGACCATTCGAGCCGCGCGCAATTCTCCGCCACGCACCGCCGCGCGACATGCGCCAGCAAGGCGCGGCCGAACCCATGCCCGCGGTACTTCGGCCTGACGAATATGTCCTCGACATAGACGCCGTGCCGTCCGCGAAATGTCGAGAATGTATAGAACCACATCGCGAAGCCCACGACGTGATCGCCCGCGCCTTCCGCCAGATCGCAGAACACGCGGGGCGTGTCGGCGAACAGCGCGTCGCGCAGCATGTCGGCGTCGCCCACGACATCGGCGGTGAGGCGTTCGTAGTCGGCAAGCTCGCGGACCATCTCGAAGATGAGCGCGCAATCCTCTTCGCGCGCAGCGCGAACGAGTGGCGGTAGGGACATCAAAAGTCCTTCTTACACGGCCACCGGCGCGCGGATGGCGGGATGCGGATCGTATCCCTCAATCGCGATGTGATCAAAGCGGAAGTCGAAGATCGATGTCACGCCGGGGTCGAGCACGAGCTTGGGCAAAGCGCGGGGCGCACGCGACAGCAGCAGCTCCGTCTGCTCAAGATGATTAAGATAGAGATGCGCGTCACCGAACGTATGGACGAAATCGCCGACGCCGAGGCCTGTCGCCTGCGCGACCATGTGGGTGAGCAGCGCATAGCTCGCGATGTTGAACGGCACGCCGAGGAACACGTCCGCCGACCGCTGATAGAGCTGGCACGACAGCTTGCCGTCCGCGACGTAGAACTGGAACAGGCAGTGACACGGCGCGAGCTTCATCTTCTCGAGATCGGCGCCGTTCCAGGCCGAGACGACGAGCCGCCGCGAATCCGGATTGCGCTTGATCTCGTCGATCACCCACGAGATCTGGTCGCGGGTTTCGCCGCCCGGCGTCGCCCACGAGCGCCACTGCTTGCCATAGACGGGGCCGAGATCGCCGTTGGCGTCCGCCCACTCGTCCCAGATCGAAACGCCGTTGTCCTTGAGGTAGGCGACGTTGGTGTCGCCGGCGAGGAACCAGAGCAGTTCGTGGACGATGGATTTCAGATGCAGCTTCTTGGTCGTCACCAGCGGGAAGCCCTCCGCGAGGTCGAAGCGCATCTGATGGCCGAACACGGATTTCGTGCCCGTCCCGGTGCGGTCGGCCTTGGTCACGCCCTCGGCGAGGATGCGGCGGAGAAGGTTTTGATACTGGCGCATGGTCCTCAGGTTTCGCATCGTCATTGCGAGCGGAGCGAAGCAATCCAGAGCGCCGCGGTCGATCATCAGGCGCTACGGCGACCGTGGACACGGCTCGGATATGCGTCTGTCGCTTCTGGATTGCTTCGCTTCGCTCGCTATGCGGACTGTGGCGCCACCCTACCCCGGCCAGCCCCGTCCCGGAAGCCGCTGAGAAAAAGGGCTTTGGATAAAGCCACGCCCCTTCCCGTCCGCCGGTTAAGTCCCTATATTCCGTGTGCCGTCGCAAGGCGGTCTATGGCGATAAATGGACTCCGTAATAAGCTATCCGGACCCGGG
>JAQGKM010000118.1 GCA_028290125.1 Hyphomicrobiales bacterium
TGCAACCTCGTTATTTCGCGCGAGAACGAAAGCTCGCTTGCCTGAAAAACTCGCCAACGAACCCATTGGTTCCGCTGGCTTGTTATGTGTCGGCTAGCCGACACAACGAACACTTGCGCAAATCGCGCCAGCAGACGCAAAAAGAAAGGGCTCCACGAGGAAGCCCTTTCCGGAAATCCAGCTAACGGGATGTTCTCCCGCGCGTGATTGGGTCTTTCGACTAGCCTGCAACCGTGAGGTTGCCAGCGGCTTGCTTGCCGGTGCGCTTGTCAGCGAGGACTTCGAAATTGACCTTCTGGCCTTCATTGAGGCCGCGCAGGCCAGCCTGCTCGACAGCGCTGATGTGGACGAACACGTCCTTGCCACCCTGGTCAGGCTGGATGAATCCGTAGCCCTTTGTCGCGTCGAACCACTTCACAGTTCCCGTAGCCATGGGAAAATTCCTTTTAGACAAGCCTAGTAATTCGGTCACTCGCGTGGCCGCTCGGTATCGATTTCATATGGAGAACAGCGGCGCCCGCTGAGGAGCGCTTGGCCAATAAACCGGCCGAAGTCGATGCAAGAAAGGTAAAGACCCGTGGCGGACCGCACAACCCACAAAAATTTTATTTTTGAAGCTCGAACGCTGCGGAAACGCCCGTAAACACGGGCGTTTCTCTTCACGGCAGCGCTGGAAGTCCGTCTCGAATCAATCGTTCGAGAAGTCCTCGTTATTCTGCGCAAGCGCCGCATAGGCGCAGCAGACGGACGCTTCCGGATCCCAGGCGCGAACGGCCGAAACCATCCAAAGAGCGCCTTCAAGATCGTTGCAAGGGTGACGCACACCCGTTCCCTGGACCCACCAAATCAGCACGACGCGCACTCCAACTGCGATGAATCAGAACTTAGCCGTTCAGCCTTAACAATCCCCTTCCGCGCGTCGCCCGGCGGGCTCAAGAGTTGAAGCCCCGCGCCGAAGCTTCTAAGTATCGAGCACGATGTACGCCGCCCTCGAGAGCGGCGCCGGGGGCCAAGCGGCCCGGGACAGGAAACGACACGGGAGGCACGGGCATGACAGGTCTCAAGCAGGTTCTGCGGGCGGCGCTGGTCGCCGGATTGGCGACGGTTTCCGCTGGCGCGGTGAGCGCGCAGGACGCAAGCGCGGCCTTCTACAAGGGCAAGACCGTGCGCTTCACCGTGGGCCTCGGCGTCGGCGGCGGCTTCGACGCCTATGCGCGGATGATCGCGCCCTACCTGTCCAAGGAGCTCGACACCACCGTCATCGTCGAGAACCTGCCCGGCGCGGGCGGCCTGCTCGCCCTCAACCAGATCGCCACCGGCCCGGCCGACGGCCTGCGCGTGCTGATCGTCAACGGCACGCCCGCCGCGCTCGGCCAGCTGCTCGACCAGGACAACATCCGCTACGACCTCACCAAGGTCGATCATCTGGGCGTCATCAGCGCCTATCCGTGGATCTGGCTGATGAGCCCGAAGTCCGAGGTCAAGACGGTCGAGGAAGCCATGAAGCCCGGCGTGAAGATCCGCTGGGGCGGCACCGGCCCGAGCGACGGTCCGGCCGACGGCGCGGCCCTCACGTGCCACGCGCTGAAGCTCGATTGCCAGATCGTGCTCGGCTACAAGAGCAGCGGCGACATCGCGCTCGCCATGGAGCGCGGCGAGATGGACGGGCTTTATCTGTCCGACTCCTCTGCCGCCAATTACGTGAAGAACGGGCAGGCGCGCGCCATCGCCGCCATGGGCCACCAACGCTCGGCCCTGCTGCCCGACGTGCCGACCATCTTCGAGCAGATGAAGCTGACGCCCGATCAGGAATGGTGGTTCACGTTCCGCGAAAACCTGAACGATCTCGGTCGCATCCTGATCACCACGCCGGGCGTGCCGGCCGAGCGCATCGCCTTCCTGCGCGCAGCCGTCAAGCGCGCCCTGACCAACCCCGAACTGATGGCGGAGGGCGAGAAGACCCAGCGCTTCGTCGCCTACCAGCCGCCGGAGAAGGCTTTGGAGATGACCCGCAAGGTGCTGAGCGGCGTCACGCCCGAGCAGAAGAAGACCATCCGCGACGTGGTGTTCAAGAACAACTGAGGCTCAGCGTCCCGCCGTGTCGCGGTGGTGGTCGTGCAGGAAGACGGCGATGTCTTCCCGTCCCGGCCGCCCCACCGCCACGGCGGCGTCGTAGAGACTGCGCTGGATCTCGCGCGGCAGGTCCGCCCAGCGCGCGATGACGGCGGCCCCCAGGCAGCGCAGGATCTCCTGCTCCTCACCCGGCTCGATCGCGTCGGCGGAGCCGGTCGCCTCCGGGGTAAGACCCCAGCGCGCCAGCACGCGGGAGAGTGGATTGTCGCTCTTGTCGTTCATGGCCGCGCTCCCTGTTTATGACGCCGCACCAACGCCGCGCCGCTCTGAAAGCTCCCTGCCCTTGCGGGTCCGCGCCGCGCGGACTAGCCTCGACGGCAACGGCGCTCGCTGAAGCGCCGACGAACGGGAGGATGTCATGCTGTTTGCCCCACGCGCCCTGCTGGGCGCCCTTGGCCTTTGCCTCACGCTTGCGGGTTCGCCCGCCCGGGCCGATGCGCAAGCCGACTTCTTCAAGAGCAAGACCATCCGCCTCGTGAACGGCGGCGCAGCGGGCAGCGGCTACGATCTCTATTCCCGCATGCTGGCGCCGTGGCTCGGCAAACATCTCGCCGCCAACGTCATCGTCGAATCGCGTCCGGGCGCCGGCATGATGACGGCGATGAACCATGTCTGGGGCGCGACGCCCGATGGCCTCACGCTCATGCTGGCGCCCGGCGAAGGCGCGGTCTTCGCCAAGCTGACGGACGATCCCGCGCTGCGTTTCGACCTGACGAAATATCCGATCATCGCGCGCGTGAACACGGCGCCCCGCGTGCTCATCGTGAACCCGAACGGCCCGTACAAGACGATGAAGGACTTCGCCCATCCGGCGAAGCCGATCTTCATCGGCGCCAATGGCAAGACCGATGGCGCGTCGGATACGTCCGCCGTCCTGTGCCACGCGCTGAAAATCCCGTGCAAGATCATGATCGGCTACCAGTCGTCGAAGGATTTCTCGCTCGCGGCGATCCGCGGCGAGGTTGACGGCACGATTCTCGTGGACGATTCCGCAGCCCGCTATTCCGAGGGCAATCAGTTGCGCCCGCTCGCCGTGGTCTCGCGCGAACGCGCGCCGCTGATGCCCGACGTGCCGACGCTGTTCGAGGAGTTGAAGCTCGACACAGAGGCCGCATGGTGGATCGACTTCCGCGAAGACCTGCGCAAGATCGGCCGCCTGCTCGTGGCGCCGCCCGGCATCGACGCGGCCCGTCTGGCCTACCTGCGCGACGTTGCGCGCAAGGTGCTGAATGATCCCGAGGCCGTGGCTGAATTCGCACAGCGCAACCAGCCTGCGCTTTATGGCGAGCCCGAGGAGATGGCGAAACTCGTCACCCGCGCGCTCGACGGCTCGATCGGCGCCGAGCGCCTGAAGGAGCTGAAATACGTGATCACCGAGAAGTATTATTGATCGTGCGCGCGAACCCCTCTCCCGCACGCGCGGGAGAGGGTGGCTGTCGAAGCCAGACGGGTGAGGGCTTCATCCGCGCAACACCTTGTCCGGCCAGCGGGAGAAGGATCAAACCACCGCGCGCAACACGCATGCGCTGTGGCCGGTGAGCGTCCAGCCCTTGTTGTGCTCGATTTCGACGAGTCCGTTCCCGCCATAGTCGGGATGCTCGCTCGACCAGATCCGCGACCATTTGCGGCCGCGTGGCGGCGACGTCAGCGGATCGGGGATGCTGCGGCGGCGCAAGTTGCGGCCGAAGTTGAACATCAGCAGCCGGTCGTCGCCATCTTCCCCGCAATAGCGAAGCAGAAACGCCTCGGCGCTCAGCACCGAACCGTCGACGTTGATGCGCGACCGTCCCGACAGCACATCATCTCCCTGCCGGAGCGCGATGAGATCGCGATAGAGCGACATGCACTCCTGATTGGTTTCCGCCTCCCGCCAGTCGAGCTTGCTCGATTCGAAGGTCACGCGCTCGTGCGGCGGTCGCAGTTCGTTCGCCATGCTGGGGTCGGCGAGAGATTCGAACTGGCCGAGGAACAGCCGGCGTCCGTCGGCGACCTGCTTGGCGAGTTCCGGCTGGTGGTCGGCGAAGTAGAGGAACGGCGCCGAGCTGGCGAATTCCTGTCCCTGGAAGAGCATCGGTGTGCCGGGCGTCAGCAGCATCAAAGCGCTCAGGGTGCGATAGGCGCCGGGCGACGTGAGTTGGTGCAGACGCCTGCCCCGGCCCGAATTGGCGACCTGGTCGTGGTTCTCGATGAAGTTGACGAAGTGGATGGGCGCCACCGACAGCGCCGGTTCGCCGCGTCTTCCGTCCTGATGCGCATAGCGCTGGCCCTGAAACAGAAAGCCATGCTTGGCGGCCGAAATGAACTCCTGCGGCTCGCCGAAATGATCTTCATAGTAGGCATCGTTGCGGCCCGTGGCGGCGACCACGGCGCTGTGATGGAAATCATCGTTCCAGAGCGCGTCGATGCCGGCGCCCTCGTGGCGCGACGTCTGCAG
This sequence comes from Hyphomicrobiales bacterium, assembly GCA_028290125.1. GTDB lineage: Bacteria > Pseudomonadota > Alphaproteobacteria > Rhizobiales > Beijerinckiaceae > Terripilifer. The sequence goes on from JAQGKM010000118.1 coordinate 4,568, forward strand.
CAGCGAGGCGCGCTGCGGTTCATTCTCACCCACCAGCACGATGTCGCGTGTCGTCGCCGCGCGGCACACGCGCGCGAGCTCCGTCATGACGTTCAATGGCGAGTCGTCGTGGATGCTTTGCGTGGCGTCGAGACGCAGCCCGTCGAAATGAAAGTCCTCGATCCAGTAGCGCGCGTTTTCGAGAACGAGCTGACGCATCGGCGCGTCCTTCAACTCGAAGTTGAGCGCGGCGCCCCATTCGTTCTCATACTTGCGCGTGAAGAAGCGCTCCGAGAAATGCCCGAGATAATTCCCGTCCGGCCCGAGATGATTGTACACGACGTCGAGGATCACGCCGATCTTGTGCTCGTGCGCGGCGTCGACGAAAGCCCGCAGATCGTCCGGCGCGCCGTATTGATGCGCAGGCGCAAACAGGCTCACGCCGTCGTAGCCCCATCCGAAGTCGCCCGGATAGCAAGCGACCGGCATCATCTCGATCAACGTGACGCCGAGATCGCGCAGATGAGCCAGCTTGTCGATCGCAGCCCGCCACGTGCCCTCTGGCGTGAAGACACCGACGTGCAGCTCGTAGATGATCTGGCCGTCGAGCTTGGCACCGCGCCAGTTCGCGTCGCGCCATGTGTAGGCGTCGGACGCGACGACTTCCGACAGCTTGTGCGGCCCCTGCGGCTGCCCGCGTGACGCGGGATCCGCGTAAGGCCCCTGCCCGTCGAGCATGTAGCCGTAACGGGCGCCAGCTTTCAGGCCCGGCACGAAGAGGCTGTGATAACCGCCGTCCTCGCGCTCCATGCGACGAGGCGCCGCCCCTTCGAGATGCAGCTGCACCTCACGAGGCTTGTCGGCATAGACACGAAAAGCAACGCCATCTCCGGCGCATTCCGCCCCGAGTCCAAACCGCCGATTGATCATTTGAAAATGCCTCGCGCTCGGAGCGTAACGTCAGGCGACGCCACCGCTCCGGCCCGCAAAATGAGTGGGAGGCTCTTCTGGTTGCATGGAATCGACGTGTACCGCCCCTTCATCGATGGCGCGCCGTCTGTCGCCGATCGCCGAACGGGTCGAATCGATGGCCATCATCAGGGCGCTCATCACGCGCGTGTTGGTCAGTCCACGCCGTGTGAAGCGGATCGCCTGTCGCACCACATCGTCGAGCTGCAGGGTCACTTCGGCGAGTTCTTCCTGCGTCTCGCTCTTGCGCGCGCGAGCCAGCAACGCCGACAGGGATTCAAGAACTTCGTCAACCGCCTCGCGCTTCTGTCGCGCGAACAGCTGGCTGATCCAGGCGAACACGGAGGTGAAACCGCCGCCCGCGAACAGTCCGAGCCAGAGCCAGTCGCCCCAGCGGTCCATGAAGGTGAGCTGCTCGCGATTGAGATAATCGACCGCGCCGGGATGCACAGGCAAGGCGGCGCTGGTCGCGCTGTCGGTGTCGGGCGGCTTCAATAGATTGATCGTCGCGGTCGCGCTGGAGATGCGCGATCGCAGGCGAAACAGGTTTGCGGTGACTTCGGAAACCGGTCCACGATCGGTGCGCGCGGACGCCATGAGGCGATAGGACACACCGATGGTGGTGAGCTCCTCGGTCGGCTTCTTGGGCCGTCCGCCGAACGCGCCTGCGGGAATCTTGATTTCCGTGAACACCGGGAAGCGCAAGCTTAGCGCCTCGGCCTCGTCGATGGGCACGATGTTGATCTCGCCACCCGACGCGCGCGCGTAGTTGCGGATGAGCTGCCCGGCTTCGGAGCTCACCGGAGCGGCGACGAAGGCGATGGCGTCGATCTGCTTGGCGAGACCGGGCGTCTGCGCGGCGGTCGTCGAGGTGAAGCGGATCTCTTTCTCGGTGAGGTCGTAGCTCGAGAGAACCCGCAGCAACAATGACTTGTCGCCCGCATTCATGTCGACCAGCGCAACCCGCTTGCCATTGAGATCAGCGATGTCGGCGATCTTCTTCGACACCGGAGAGGCGACGATCAGCGCTTCCTCACGCAAGATGGCGACGGTCAGCCCGTTGTTGGGAAGTTCGAGATCGGGCCGCACCACGGCAAAGGGCGCCCGCCCCTGCTGGAAGGCTTCGGCGGCCTGCGCCATGTCCTCGTAGAAGACAGGCTGGATGGTGATGCTGCTGCGCGTCTCACGAAGCGCGGCGGCGAAAGCGTCGATCAGCACCTGTTCGTTGCTGCCGTGATTGCCGACCGCTACCGCAAACTGCGAGGGTCGGGTCACATAGCGATACACGCCGACGCCGACGACTGACGCCGCCACAAGCACCAGCAGAAACAGCGCCAACAGGATCTCCCGGCTCGGGAGCTTCATGATCGACCTTCATATCCAGGGCGCCACACGCCCCGCTCTGCCCGACTCCCGCCATTATAGGACGGAAGCGGCAAAGTCGGAACCCGCCGCCACGCCTGCTCGTTCCCTTGTATCGGGCCGGACGCGCCCATGACGTGGTTTCGCGCCGGTTCGGCATGGAGGGTTCCATGGAACAGCCAACCACGCGTTTCCAGGACTGGACCAATCTCGCCGTCGGCTTCGGCCTCGCCATCTACCCGTGGGTGATCGGGTATTCGGACAATGCGGTCGCCACACGCGTCAGCGTCATCGCCGGCGCGCTCATTTTCCTTGTCGCCGGAGCCGCGCTCGTGCGCTTCGCCGAGTGGGAAGAATGGCTGAACATGCTGCTCGGCATCGGCGTCGCCGCCTCGCCGTTCTTTTTCGGCCTGACCGGAAGCGAGATGGCGACGCAGGCGCTGTTCCTCGCGGGCGTCATCGTGACCGCGATGGCCGGCTGGGAAATCTGGGCTGTCCATCATCCCGAGCCGCCTGAGCCGCTGCCGCATTAGCTCACTTCTGCTGATCGGGCCGCTTGTTGGTCGTGTTGGGCGCGTCGCTGCGCCGGTTCTTGATTTCGCTGGCGCGCCCGGCGCCGTCGGTCGACGAGTCGCTGCGCGACGAGGCTTCCGGCGCCGACATGCTGGTCGAGTCGGGATGCGTCGCGCGGCTCATCGAGTCGGTGCCGGGCGCATTGTTCGGCGTGGCCTGCGCGAAAGCCGGCGCGGCCGCCAGCGGAAGCATCAGGGCGAGTGCGGCGAGTGTCTTCATGATCCATCTCCGTACGAGAGCAAGCGGAAACAAAGCGACGCGCGGTTCGTTCCAACGGTGAATGGAGAACGAACATGGCCGCTGCCGATACGGATATGCTGGATTGCGCGATCGTCGGGGGCGGCCCGGCGGGGCTGACGGCGGCCATCTATCTCGCGCGCTTCCTGCGCAGGATCGTCCTCATCGACGGCGGCGAAAGCCGCGCGTCCTGGATCCCGCGTTCGCATAACCACCCCGGTTTCCCCACCGGGATCGGCGGACGCGAACTGCTGGTCCGTTTGCGTGAGCAGGCCGCGCATCATGGCGTGACGCCCGAGCCCGGCGCCGTGACGTCCGTGCGTGCTCTGGAAGATGGCGGCTTCGAACTGCCGCTCGGCGCCGGTCGCACGCGGGCGCGCTACCTGCTGCTGGCGACAGGCGTGAAGGACAATGAACCCGACCTGCCGGGCGTCACCGAGGCGATGCGCTCGGGGCTTCTTCGCCAATGCCCGATCTGCGACGGCTACGAAGCGCGCGGCAAGAAGATCCTCATTATTGGCCGCGATTTGCGCGCGGCCGGCGAGGCTTTGTTCCTGAAGCGCTTCTCTGACGACATCGCCATCGCGCCGGCGGTCACGCCCTGGAACCTCGACGAGGACACGCTGGACAAAATGCGTGTCGCCGACGTGCGCGTCGCGGCGTCGCCCCTGGCCGCTTTCACGGGCGACGAGAACGGCGCGCAGCTGACCTATGCGGACGGTTCGACCGACACCGCGGACCTGCTCTATTCCGCGCTCGGCATCACGCCCCGCAGCGATGTCGCGCGGCGGCTCGAACTCAAGATGTCGGACGACAACCGCATCCTGACCGATCCGCACCAGCGCACCTCGCGCGACGGATGCTACGCGGCGGGCGATGTCGTGACGGGTCTCAACCAGATCGGCGTCGCGATGGCGCAGGCCGAAATCGCCGCCGTCGACATTCACAACCGACTCCGGGCGGCGGAGGGCTTCACCCTGCCCTGCTGAACAAAAGCAAAGCTGCCCGGAACCGACGCCGCCTCCTTCCGTTCCATGACAAAGGACGGATTGCATGCTGATCACTCGACGGGGGCTGATGCTCTCGACCGCCGCCTCGACCGCTGCCCTGGCGATGCGCCCGGCGCTCGCCCAGGAACCGCGCTTTACCTTCAACGACGTCATCGCGCAGGCGGAAGCCCTGTCGCGCGCAGATTTCGACAACCAGCCCGACCCCGAACCCGCGGAGCTCGCCGCCCTCGATTACGACGGCTATCGCAAGATCCGCTTCAGGGAAGATGCGCGCCTGAAACTCGGCGCCGGGTTCGAGCTCGACCTCTTCCATCGCGGCCACATCTTTCCGCGCCGCGTCGGCGTCAACATCCTGCGCGAGGGCGCCGCCGCGCCGGTGCCGTATGGCGCGAGCGCCTTCGATTTCGGCGGCCAGCAGATTGGCCCCTTCTCGCCCGATCTCGGCTTTGCGGGGCTGCGCATACGCTATCCGCTGAACAACCCCGGGGTGGCGGACGAACTCATCGTCTTTCTCGGCTCGAGCTACTTCCGCTTTCTGGCGCGCGGACAGCGCTACGGCCTGTCGGCGCGGGGCCTTGCGATCAATGCCGGCATACCGGGCGAAACGGAAGAATTTCCATTCTTCCGCGAATTCTGGATCTCCGAGGCGAAGCCCGGCGACACGAGCCTGCAGATCTACGCGCTGCTCGATTCCCCCTCTGTTGCAGGCGCCTATTCGTTTCTGGTGACGCCGTCCGAAAACAGCGTGACGGAAGTCTCGGCCGTCCTGTTCCCGCGCGTCGACATTGCGCGCGCCGGTCTCGCGCCGCTGACGTCAATGTATTTCACCGGCGGCAGCGGGCCGCGTCATGCCGACATGTTCCGCCGCGAGGTGCACGATTCCGACGGACTGCTGATGCGTCGCGACGGCGTCCAGCTGTGGCGCCCGTTGCGCAATCCGCGCGACAGCCGCGTCTCGTCCTTCGCGGCGACAAGCCTGCAGGGGTTCGGGCTCATGCAGCGCAATCGCAGCTTCGACGATTACCAGGACCTCGAGGCGCATTACGAAATGCGTCCGAGCTACATGATCGAGCCGCTGGATGACTGGGGCGCCGGGTCGGTCGAATTGTCCGAGCTGGTGACGGAGTACGAGACCAACGACAACATCGTCGCCTCCTTCCGTCCGCAGGCGCCGCTAGTCGCGGGCGAGCGCACGCAATGGCGTTATCGCATCGTGGCGAGCGGCGCCTCCGCGCCCGGCGCCTCGCTGGCGCGCGTGCAGAAGACGCTGCTCAGCGAGCGCTCGGCCATGCATTACGGCCGGCCGCCGGGCTCGCGGATGTATCTGATCGACTTCGTGGGCGGTGAACTCGCCTATTTCCGCAGTTCTCCCGACGCGCTCGAACTCGTCGTCCAGACGACGACCGGCGATGTCGCGCCGGAGCGGCTGGTCTGGAACCCGCACGTCGGCGGCGTGCGCGCCAAGCTGTTCGCACAGATCGAGGTCGGGCAATCCACCGATATCAGCGCGACGCTTTTGCATCGCGGCAAGCCGGTCACCGAGACCTGGCTTGCGCATTGGGTCCGTCATCCTGCACGCGAACAGGAACTTGCCTCGGGTACGAGCGTTCGCTGACGTATCAAGCTTAAGAGGGTTCACATGAACGGCATCATTTATCTCGTCGGCCTCGTCGTGGTCATCATCGCTGTGCTGAGCTTCTTCGGCCTGCGCTAGGAGAGACTGGCGTCCGGCGATCCATCCCGCTAATCAGGTCCCGCGCCGTTGACATGGCGCAGGACAGGCGGGATGCGGAACATGCCGGACGATACGAAGCAGGCGCCGACGCAAACTGCGCCGGTGAAGACGAGCTTCGCGCTCGCGTTCTTCCTGCTGCTGGGTGGCGTCATTTCAGCCGCGCAACTCGGCAAGGCCTTCGTCGCCATGCCGCTTCTGCAGGCCGAAATGCAGCTCGGCATCTCCATCGTCTCCTTCATCATCGCGACATTCGCCACGCTCGGCGCGACGCTCGGCATGGGCACGGGACTTGTCCTGCGCCGCATCGGCGCGCGCCGGTCGCTGGTCGCCGGCATGGTCGTGATGGCTGCCGGAAGCCTGCTCGGCGCAGCGGCCGACGGCCCGGCCCTGCTGATCGCCTCGCGCATCATAGAAGGTGTCGGCTTTCTCGGCGCCGTCATCGTCATCCCGGACCTGATCGGGTCGGTCGCCACCGGGCGTGACCGCAACTTCTTTTTCGGCCTCTGGGGCACGTTCCTGCCAACCGGGTCGGCGCTCATGCTGCTGCTCGGGCCGCTGCTGCCCACGATCGGCTGGCGCGCCCTGTGGCTGTCGCAGGCGGCCCTGGCGCTCACCTATGCGCTCGCGGCGCTCGCCCTCCTGCCGCGGCCGCCGGCGCGCCCCGCCGCCGCCGCTCCATCGCTGGCGTCGACCGCGCGGGTCGTCTTCGCCAATCGCGCCAGCGTCCT
>JAQGKM010000129.1 GCA_028290125.1 Hyphomicrobiales bacterium
GGCGCCGGGCTGCACGTGCGCATCGTCGGGCTGTTCTCCGGGATCGCCGCCGCGCCCGCAATCATCATCGCGGTGGTCGGCTAGATCAAGCTGGAGCGCAGCGTCAACCCCGCTTTCATGCAGGACGTGCGCGGCTTCGTGCTCAACACCGCCGAGGCGGCGCGCCTGTTCCGCGAGAGCCAGTGCCGCTCGCTGCTGCAGGAATCGCGCCTGCTGGCGAGCGATCTCGACCGCATCCGCACCTTCTACGACAACGACCGCGACAAGTTTCGCGAGTTCTTCTCCGGGCGTTCGCGCATTCTTGGCTTCACCACGTCGGTGCTGATGAGCCGCGACGGCGAAGTGCAGGAACGCGCCGACACCGGGACGCCCGACCCGCGCGTGGTAACGCCCGAATCCACCGATTTCGACGACGCCAAGAAGAACGAGCCGCTCTGCCTCGTGCTCGACGAGGGCCGCACCTTCGTGGCGCTGCGCGAGCTGGCGAACATCGAGAACGCCTTCCTGTACGTCGCCCGGCCGGTCGATCCTTTCGCGGTCGATTTCCCCGCGCAGGCGGCGAGCCTCATCGCGCTTTACGAAGCGTTCGATGCGCATCGCCGGAACATCCAGATCGCCTTCGCGACCATGTATGTGCTTCTGGCGCTCGTCATGCTGCTGTCGGCGACGTGGCTCGGCCTGTCCTTCGCAAGCCGGCTGGTGAGCCCGATCCGTCGTCTCATCGCCGCGACCGACCAGGTGTCGTCGGGCAATCTCTACGTGCAGGTGCCGGTCCATAGGTCCGAAGGCGATCTCGCGCATCTGGGCGAGACCTTCAACAAGATGACCTCCGAACTGCGCTTGCAGCAGAACCGGCTGATCGCGGCGAGCAATCTCATCGACGAGCGGCGCCTGTTCACCGAGGCGGTGCTGTCGGGCGTGCCTGCGGCGGTCATCGGCCTCAACCAGGCCGGCAATGTCACGGTTCTGAATCCGTCGGCGATGAAGCTGCTCGACAGCGTCGACGCCAGCCCCGAAACCGTGATCGGCCGCCAGATCGGCGAGGTCATTCCCGAACTCGTGCCGACGCTCGCCGAAGCCCGCGACGCACGCCAGCGTTTGTTGCAAAGCCAGATCACCATGTTGCGCAACGGCCGCGAGCGCATCTTCAACGTGCGCGTTTCGACCGAGCCGTCCTCGCATGTCGAGCAATCCTATGTCGTGACGCTCGACGACATCACCGATCTCGTGTCGGCGCAGCGCACATCCGCATGGGCCGACGTGGCGCGGCGCATCGCGCACGAGATCAAGAATCCGCTGACGCCGATCCAGCTTTCGGCGGAACGCATCAAGCGCAAGTACGGGAAGTTGATCACCGTCGATCGCGAGATCTTCGATCAGTGCACGGACACGATCGTGCGGCAGGTCGACGACATCAAGCGCATGGTCGACGAGTTCTCGTCCTTCGCGCGCACGCCAAAGCCGCGACTCGAGGAAGAAGACGTCACAGTCACGGCCAAACAGGTTCTGTTCCTGATGAAGGTCGGGCATCCGGAAGTCGAATTCGTCGAAGAGATTCCCGAAGAGCCGCTGCGCGCCAAATTTGATCGGCGGCTTCTTTCGCAGGCGCTGACAAACATCATCAAGAATGCGACGGAAGGCCTCGCCGCGCGTTCAGACTCCGACGAGCCCGGTCGCATCAAGGTGCATGTGCATGAAAGCCCGGCGAATGTCGTCTCGATCGAAGTGAGCGACAACGGCGTCGGCTTCCCGACGGAAAACCGGCAGCGATTGCTGGAGCCCTACATGACGACGCGTTCGGAAGGCACAGGCCTTGGCCTGCCGATCGTGGCGAAGATTTTGGAAGACCATGGCGGCGGCATCGAATTGCTCGATGCGGAATGGGGCCGCGGCGCACGCGTGAGACTTTATTTTCCCATCCAACGGGAAGGAGTGACCGCCGCGGCGGCGTCGCACTCGTCCCCCAGTGAGAAGGCGTGACGAACCATGCTCAGTGATATCCTGATCGTCGATGATGAAGCCGACATTCGCGAAGGCGTGTCCGGCATCCTGTCCGATGAAGGCCACTCGACGCGCACCGCGCGCAATTCGGACGAGGCTCTGGCCGCTGTCGAAGCGCGCCGGCCGCATCTCGTATTTCTCGACATCTGGCTGCAGGGCTCACGCCTCGATGGCCTGCAGATCCTGCAGGTGATCAAGGAGCAGCATCCCACGCTGCCCGTCGTGATGATTTCCGGCCACGGCAACATCGAGACGGCAGTCAGCGCCATCAAGCTCGGCGCCTACGACTTCATTGAGAAGCCGTTCAAGGCCGATCGCCTGGTGCTCGTCGCCGACCGTGCGCTCGAAGCCTCGCGGCTCAAGCGCGAGATCGTCGATCTGAAATCCCGGTCCAGCGCGAGCAGCCGCATCGTCGGCAAGTCGAGCACGATCAACCAGCTGCGCACGACCATCGACCGCGTGGCGCCGGCCAATTCGCGCATCCTGATCACCGGCGCGCCCGGCGCCGGCAAGGAGCTGGTCGCGCGCTCGATTCATGATGCGTCGAACCGCGCGAGCGGCCCGTTCGTGGTGCTCAACGCCGCGACCATCACGCCTGAAAACATGGAAATGGAATTGTTCGGCGCCGAGGGCGGGGAAGGGCGCATGCGCAAGGTCGGCGCGCTCGAAGAGGCGCACGGCGGCACGCTCTATCTCGACGAGATCGCCGACATGCCGAAGGAGACGCAGGGCAAGATCCTGCGCGTCCTCGTCGATCAGAATTTCCAGCGCGTTGGCGGCGCCACGCGCGTGCATGTCGACGTGCGCATCATCTCGTCGACCAGCCGCGACCTGCCGGGCGCGATCGCGCAAGGCGTGTTTCGCGAAGACCTGTTTCATCGCCTGTCGGTGGTGCCGATCCGCGTGCCCTCGCTGTCGGAGCGGCGCGAGGACATTCCGGAACTGGTGTCGTTCTTCATGGAGCAGGTGTCGCAGACGACGGGCATGCCGCGCCGCAACGTCGGTGACGACGCCATGGCCGTGCTTCAGTCACACGATTGGCCGGGCAACATCCGTCAGCTGCGCAACAACGTCGAGCGGCTGATGATCCTCACCGCCGGCGATCCCGAAGCGACCATCAACGCCGACATGCTGCCCTCCGAAATCGGCACCATGGTGCCGACGACGCCGAACGGCGCAGGTGGCGAGAAGCTGATGAGCTTGCCGCTGCGTGAGGCGCGCGAGGTTTTCGAGCGCGAATACCTCGTCGCGCAGATCAGCCGGTTCGGCGGCAACATCTCGCGCACAGCCGAGTTCATCGGCATGGAACGCTCGGCGCTTCACCGAAAATTGAAGTCATTGTCGATCGACTGACGAGCAGCGCCCTTAGCCAAAAGCCTTATCCGACAAGCGAACTTTGCCTTGCTTGCCCGATCGTGGTTCCGCTAGGGTCGAGGCTCCTCAACCCCGTCGCTAGCTCGGGGACTGGACTGAAAGAGAAAAAAGATGGCTGCTGAACGCACCCAAAACCTGCAGGACACGTTCCTGAACTTCGTACGCAAGAACAAGGTCCCGCTCACGATCTTTCTCGTGAACGGCGTC
>JAQGKM010000165.1 GCA_028290125.1 Hyphomicrobiales bacterium
CATGGTCGCGGTCGAACTTCACTTCCTCGTAGAGCGTGCGGCCGATGGTCTGCAGGATGCAGCCCTCGACCTGCGAGCGCACGCCATCGGGGCTGATCACCTGTCCGCAATCATGCGTCGCCGCCACCCGCGTGACGCGGATGCGGCCGCTGGCGTCGACCTCGACCTCCATGGCGATCGCCACATAGGTTTCGTCGCCCTTGTATTGCGTGAAGCCAATTCCGCGGCCCTTGCCGTCGCGGCGCGGCTGCACGCGTGCATCCCAGTTGAACAGCTTCGCGACGCGCTCGACCGCCTCGCGACCACGCGGATCGGGCAGGTAGTCGAGACGGAACGCGACCGGGTCTTTCCCGGCGATCAGCGCCATCTCGTCCATCATGGTCTCGACCGCGAGGCAATTGCCGATCTTGCCCGGCGCGCGCAGATGCGAGGGACGCAGCGGCGTGTTTTCGAGCCAGTGCACCTGCACCTGCAAGTTCGGGATGTCGTACGGAGGCTTGCCGCCCGAACTCAGCGATCCCGTGGCGATGCCCTGCACCTGCTTCGATTCCGTTTCGGCCGGCGACAGCAACGGAATGGTCGGCAGCTTCTCGGTGGGCTTGGGGCACCACATCTGCGTGCGCCACGCGACGATCTTGCCTTCAGCCGACATCGCGGCTTCCTGCGTGATGACCTGCGGCGGGCCCTTGGGGTCGAGGCCGTGCTCGTCTTCGCGCATCCATTGCACGCGCACCGGCTTGCCCACTGCGCGCGACAGGAAGGCGGCGTCTGCGGCGGCGTCTTCATGTCCGTTCATGCCATAGCAGCCGGCGCCGTCGACATAATGCACACGCGTCTTGTTCGCCGGAAGGCCGAGCATGTCGGCGAAGTGCTTCGCGTAGCGATGCGTGCCCTGCGAAGAGCACCAGATCGTCGCCGCGCCGTCCTTCACGTCGGCGATGGCGCAGGACGGGCCCATCGATGCGTGGCTCTGCGTCGGCCAGTAGAAATCGGCCGTGAGCTTTTGCGGCGCGGACGCGTAGGCCGCGTTGAAGTCGCCGCGCTCGTCGAGCATTTCGTCGCCGACCTGCTTGCTGGCGCGCACGTAATCCGCCAGTCCCTTGTCGTCGACCGGCAGACCGCCGCCCGACCACGTCGCCTTCAGCAGGCGCATGGCGCGCACGGCGTCCCATTCGTCCGGCGCGACCACGCCGAGGAAGTTCTTGATGCGCACGACCTGCGCGCCGGGAATGCTCGCGATCGAGGAGTCATCCACCGACACGAGGCTGGCGCCAATCTTCGCGGGGCGCACGACGCGGCCGTGCAGCATGCCGGGCACGTCGACATTGTGCATGAATTCGAACTGGCCCGTGACCTTCGCGGGAACGTCCGGGCGCGGCACATGCTTGCCGACATATCTGTAGCTCTTGGGATCGCGCACCGGCGCCTTGGCATCGAGCTTCAGCTCGAAACCCTTGTCGCCGATGAGGCTCGCAAAGGACACACCGGCGCCGCCCGTCATCGGGCGCACCTCGCCGTCGATGGCGTCGAGCTCGGAGGCCGGGCGGCCGAGCCTTTCGGCGCCGAGCTTGATGAGCGCCTGGCGCGCGGTCGCGGCCGCCTGGCGCACCTGCATGCCGCCCTTGGGAATGCCGTTGGAGCCCGACGTCGGTCCCTGGTCGGGCGTCAGCGCGCTGTCGCCTTCGATCAGCTTGATCGCCTCGATCGGCAGGCCGAGTTCCTCCGCGGCGATCTGTGGAAAGGCGGCGCGAAGGCCGGTGCCGAGATCGACCTTGCCGGAATAGATCGTCGCCGTGCCGTCGGCGTGCAGCGCGAGATAGGCGTCGACCTGCGTGGCGTCGACGGTCTTGGCTTTTGCGCCTTGCGCGAAAGTCGGGCCGTTGAACGGAATGGCGACGAAGAGCGCGCCCGTGCCCTTCAGGAAATTGCGGCGCGAGGTGTGGATGTTCATCCGCGTGTTCCTCCTGAGGCGCGCACCACGGCGCTGACGATGCGGTCATGCGTGCCGCAGCGGCACAGGTTCTGCGCCAGCGCGTCCTTGATCTGATCGACGCCCGGCTTCGCGTTGCGCTCCAGCAGCGCGGCGCTCGTCATCACCATGCCGTTGGTGCAATAGCCGCATTGCGCGGCCTGTTCGGCGATGAAAGCTTCCTGAACCCGGTGGGGTTTCTCGACCGTGCCGAGACCCTCGATCGTGGTGATCTTGCGACCCGCCATGCCGGCGGCGGGCGTGACGCAGGAGCGCACCGGCTCGCCATCGACCAGCACCGTGCAGGCGCCGCACTGGCCGAGGCCGCAGCCATATTTAGCGCCCTTCAGGCCGAGGTCGTTGCGAAGCGCGTAGAGCAGGGGTTTTTCAGGATCGCGAATGTCGAGCGTTCGCGCGCTCCCGTTCACTGTCAGGGTGATCGCAGGCATGGGCATCCCTCCCGGTCGTCATTCTTGGCGGGCAGTCTACGCGGCGCCGGGCAAAAGAAAAGGGTGGCTCAGGGCGACATCCCCCGATGTGATCGTCGGAGCCCGGCGCGAGCGGGGCGGTGACTGCGCCGCCCGCGATCTTGTGACCGTTTCACCTGTGAGGCCCTCAAAAGGCGCCTTTCGGCTCCGGTCCACTTGGTCCATCATGGGTGCAACAAGAAATCGTCTCGGGAGGAAAACATGTTGCTCGTTCGATCCGGAATTGCGCCCGCAATCCTGCTTGCCGCCACGGCGCTCTCCACCGCCGCCTTCGCGCAGGCCCCGGCGGATTTCTACAAGGGCAAGACGATCACGATCTATGTCGGCCTGTCGGCAGGCGGCGGCTACGACACCAACGCCCGTCTCGTCGGCCGCCACATCGGCAAGTACATCCCCGGTAGCCCGACGGTGGTCGTACGCAACATGCCGGGCGCCGGCGGCCTCGTGATGACCAACCATGTCGCCCAGGCGGCTCCGGCGGACGGCACCAACATCGGCGCCCCGCAGCGTGGCGTGCCCTTCGAGCCGCTGCTCGGGCAGGCGTCGAAAGCCAAGTTCGATCCGCGCACGCTGCAGTGGATCGGCAGCGTCAACTCCGACACCAGCGTCGCGATGGTGCACACGCGCACCGGCATCAAGACCTGGGCCGACCTGAAGAGCCGCGAGACCGTGATCGCCGGCACCGGCGTCGGCACCGAGAGCGTCGTCATCCCCTATGTGCTGCGCAATCTGATGGGGCTGAAATTCAAGGTCATCGCCGGCTTCCCCGGCGGCAATGAAATGAATCTTGCTATGGAGCGTGGCGAGGTTGACGGGCGCGGCACGTTCTCGTGGACGAGCATCAAGCCGCATTACAAGGACATGATCGAGAGCGGCAAGTACAGGATGCTGTTCCAGATGGGCTTGCGCCAACATCAGGACCTGAAGGAAATTCCGCTGATCGTCGATCTTGCTGACGATCCGGAAACCAAGCAGATCCTGAAAGTGCAGTTCACGGCTTTCGAGCTCGGGCGCCCGCTGTTCGTCGCCGAAGCGGTGCCTGCGGACCGCGTCGAAATCCTGCGCAAGGCTTTCGATCTTTCGATGAAGGATCCCGATCTGAATTCGGAGGCGATCAAGTCCGATCAGGAAGTCAATCCGATGAGCGGCGCTGAAATGGCCGTCGCCTTCAAGGAGGTCT
>JAQGKM010000204.1 GCA_028290125.1 Hyphomicrobiales bacterium
GCGGACGCTCGCCGCCATCTCGATCGCCGCCGTGATCGCGATCCCGCTCGGCATCATCCTCGGCGCCAACGAGCGGCTGTACCGCTCGGTGGAATTCGTCATCGACTACTTCCGCACGACGCCGGCCTCTGCCATGTTCCCGCTGATCCTCGTCATCTTCGGCGTCGGCGACCGCACCAAGATCTTCGTCGCGGCCTTCGGCGCCGTGCTGGTGATCCTGTTCAACGTCGCTTACGGCGTGATGAACGCGCGCAAGACACGCATCCTCGCGGCCAAGATCATGGGCGCCTCCAACTGGCGCATCATGAAAGACGTGGTGCTGATGGAGAGCCTGCCGCAGACCTTCGTCGGCCTGCGCAACGGCATTTCGCTGGCGCTCGTCATCGTGGTGGTGGCGGAAATGTTCATCGGCTCCGTCAACGGCATCGGCAACCGCGTCTTTACGGCGCAGCAGATGTTCGAAATGCCCGACATGTACGCGGCCATCTTCGCGGCCGGCGCGCTGGGCTACGGCCTCAACATCGTCTTTCTGATGATCGAGAAGAGCTACGTTCACTGGTCGGGGAAATGAGCAGCACAGCTGGACTGACGAAGCTTTCCGCGGTCGAACTTGCGCGCCGCATAAAGGCCGGCGAGATCACGCCGCTCGAGGTGCTCGAAGCGCATCTCGCCAAGATCGAGGAGCTGAACCCGCAGCTGAACGCCATCGTCACGCTCGACATCGAAGGCGCCCGCGCGCAGGCGATCGCGGCGGGCGAGGCCGTGAAGCGCGGCGACAAGCTCGGGCCTCTGCACGGACTGCCGGTGGTCATCAAGGACGTGACGCTGACCAAGGGCATGCGCACGACCTATGCCTCGCCGCTCTATCGGGACTTCATCCCGGACGTCGACGCCGCGCCGGTCGCGCGGCTGCGCAAGGCGGGCGCGATCATCCTCGGCAAGACCAACACGCCCGAATTCGCCACCGGCGCAACGACCTTCAACGACGTGTTCGGCGTCACCCGCAATCCGTGGGACCCGACGAAGACGCCCGCCGGCTCCTCCGGCGGTTCGGCTGCGGCCGCCGCAAGCGGCATGTCGCCCCTCGCGCACGGCACCGATTTCGGCTGCTCGGTGCGCATGCCTGCAGCCTTTTGCGGCATCGTCGGCATTCGCACGACCGCCGGTCTGATCCCCAACGACCCCATGCATCTGCCGTGGGATCCGGGCCAGGTGCACGGGCCCCTCGCCCGCAGCGCCGAGGACGCCGCCCTGATGCTCGACGCCATGGTGGGGCTTGACCCGACATGGCCGATCTCCGCCGCGCCGCCGTGGGCCAGCGCGCTCGACATCGTCAACGCCACGGCCGACGCCAAGGGCCTGCGCATCGCTTACGTGTCCGACATTGCAGGCTTCGGCGTCGATGACGAGATCGACGCGATCTGCCGTGCCGCCGCGATGAAACTCGCGGACGACGGCGCGCAGGTCGACGAGATCAAGCTCGACCTCACCGACGGCTTCGCCGCCTACAAGACGCTGCGCGGCGAGTGGATGGTCGGCCAGCAGATCGAACGGCTCGACTTCATCGACCAGTTCGGCGCCAACCTGTCGGGCAACGTGAAGGCGGGCCTCGCGCTCTCCGTGCTCGACACAGCGAAAGCCGAACTCGTGCGCGAGCAGATGTGGGCCAAGTTCAGGGCTTTCTTCGCCGACTACGATTTCCTCATCACGCCCTGCTCGCCCGTGGCGCCGTTCAGCGTGGATGAAAAATTCCCGACCGAGATCAACGGCCGCAAGCTCGACAATTACATCGACTGGATCGCGCCCTGCTTCCTGATCACGCTGGTGGGTTTTCCAGCAGGCTCGGCGCCGGCGGGGCTGACCGCGAGCGGTTTGCCCGTCGGCATCCAGATCGTCGGCAAGCGATTTGACGAGCCGCAGATTCTGGGGCTGTGCAAGCTGGTGCAGCGGGCGAACCCGATTGGGTGGCCGAAGCTGTCTTGATCTTGTGGGACGCCGTCATTGCGAGCGGAGCGAAGCAATCCAGTCACGAGTGGCTGCCTCGGAAAGATGGATTGCCGCGTCGCCTTCGGCTCCTCGCAATGACGAGCTCTATCATAACTGGCGCCACCCTCTCCTCCGGGAGAGGGTTTGCAGCCCGCCCTACCCCGTCAGCATATCCCGCAACTGCGCCAGATCCCGGCGCACCCAGTTCGCGTCATGCTCGAACGCTTCAGCGCTGACGCCTGGCTGCCGAAACAAAGTCAGCATCACCTCCGCCCCATCGCCATTGGCCACCACGCGCATCGGCACGTGGATCTCGGCGCCGGTGCGCAGGCACACCGTGTGATCCATCACCCCGAACGCATTCTGCGGCGTGAAGCGCAGGATGACGTCGCCGCCGCCCGGCCCCTTGGCGCGCCAGGTTCCATTGTCATTGTGCAAACCGGCGGCGCTGAGGCCGGTCGCCCAGCGCGGGAAGACCTCCGGGCGCCAGATGGTCTCGTAGACTTCCTGCCACGGCATTTCGATGAAGACGGAGATCGTCTGCGCCTGCATGGTCACTTCGTCCCGAACATGCGGTCGCCCGCGTCGCCCAGCCCCGACACGATATAGCCGTGGTCATTGAGCTTCTCGTCGATGGCCGCCGTCCAGATGTTCACGTCCGGATGATGCGCGTGCATCTTGGCGATGCCCTCGGGCGCGGCCAGCAGGCAGACCATGCGGATTTCGCCCGCTCCGGCCTTCTTCAACCGGTCGACGGCCGCGATCGCCGAATTGCCGGTCGCCAGCATCGGGTCGACGAGGATCACCAGACGCTCGCTCAGGTCCTGCGGCGCCTTGAAGTAATATTCCACGGCGTTGAGCGTCGCCGGATCGCGGTAGAGCCCGATGTGCGCGACGCGCGCCGAGGGCACCAGCTCCAGCATGCCGTCGAGAAAGCCGACGCCCGCGCGCAGGATCGGCGCAAGCACGAGCTTCTTGCCGGCGAGGATGGGCGCCTGCATGTCGGTGAGCGGCGTGGTGATCGTGGTCGTTGCCAGCGGCAGGTCTCGCGTGACCTCGTAGCAGAGCAGCATGCCGATCTCGTTCATCAGCGTGCGAAAGGAGCGCGTCGAGCAGCCGATGTCCCGCATCAGCGTCAGTTTGTGCTGCACCAGCGGATGATCGACGAGATGGACGCCCTGCATGACCCTACCCTTTTCCATGAACCTGATTGTTGTCGCATGGGGGCGCTGGTCCGTCGAGAACCGGACCCAAAAGCGGGCGTGGCGCCGGCGCCGCACTTCTCCACCAAATTTGAGTTGCGCGGCAAATTAACGAAGCTTAACGCGAGTGATGTTAGATTTCGCCAACGATTCACGCTGGAGGTTATATTGAAATCACTTTTGCTGGGCGTCAGCGCGCTCGCGCTGGCCACATCCCTCGCCTCCGCCGCCGATTTGCCGGCGCGCAACGTTCCGATCCGGCAGACGCCGGTCGTGCTGCCGCTGTTCGTCGGCTTCTATGCCGGCCTCAATGTCGGAAGCAGCTGGAATCGTGACCGTTTCTCCGAACAGTCAACCTGCGTGCCGACCTGCGCCGTGACGGCCAGCAGCCATGGCGGCGGCGTCACCGGCGGCGCCATGGCGGGCTTCGCCTGGCGCATGAGCGACTATGTGCTGGGCGTCGAGGCCGACCTCAACGCGTCGAGCCTGTCGTCCAAGACCACCGTTCCACTGTCCGAGCCGGACACCGCCAAGACGCGGCTGCTTGCCGATGGTTCGGTGCGCCTGCGCGCCGGCTATGTGTTCGGACCGGTTCTCGCCTACGTGACCGGCGGCCTCGCCTATGGCCGCATCCGCCACACCTACGATGTCTATACGTCCACGGCGCCCTTTACGCTGACGGGCTCGGCGGATTCGACCCGTTGGCAGACCGGCTGGACGCTGGGCGGCGGTCTCGAATATGCCTTCGCGCCGCTGTGGACCGCGCGCGTCGAGTATCGCTACACGCGCTTCGGACGGTCCAGCGACACGCTGGGACCGCCCGTTTACGCCAGCACGTTCACGCAGAGCCATCGCGAGAGCTTCAACACGATCCGCTTCGGCGTGACGCGCTACTTCTGACGCGTCACTTCTCTGCGGCGTCTCGCATGATGGGCGCCCATTTGCCGATTTCCGCAGTCACGAAGGTCTTCAGGCCTTCGGGGCTGCGGCTTTCCTTTTTCGGAATTACCGCGCCGATGCTTTCGAGCTTGGCGCGCGTGGTCGGGTCTTCGAGGGCCGCGTTCACGGCGGCGCTGAGCTTGTCCACGATCTCGCGCGGCGTGCCCTTGGGAGCAAACAACGCGTTCCAGCCCGACGCCTGATAGGCCGGCAGTCCCGCCTCGATCGTCGTCGGCACATCGGGCAGGACGGCTGAACGCTCCGGCTGCGCGATGGCGAGCGCGCGGATGTTGCCGGCGCGCACCTGCGGCGACAGATGAGGAATCTGGTCGCACAGGAAATCATACTGGCCGGACACGATATCGTTCAGCGCCGGGCCCGAGCCCTGATAGGCGATCATCGGCGAACGCGCGCCGATCAGCGACGTGAAGAACATGCACGAGACATGCGACGTCGAGCCGACGCCGCCATGGCCGTTGTTGTATTTCTGCGGCTCGGCCTTCACCATCGAGATCAGTTCGCCGAGCCTCTTCGCCGGAAAATCCTTGCGCACGAGGATCGCGATCGGCGTGTCCGAGAGCTGGCTGATGTGCTCGAAGTCCTTTACCGGATCGTAGGCGAGCTTTGGATAAAGCCCGACGCTGGCCGCATGCGTGCCCATCTGACCGACGAGCAGCGTGTAGCCGTTGGGCTCGGCGCGGGCCGCGCGCAGCGAGCCGGTGGTGCCGCCGGCGCCCGCCGAGTTTTCGATGACGAGCTGCTGGCCGAGCGTCTTCGACACGTGCTCGGCGACGATGCGGCCCACGACATCGGTGTTGCCGCCCGGCGCATAGGGCACGATCACGTTGATCGGCCGCGACGGATAGGTCTGCGCGAAGGCTGGGGCGGCCGCGAGGGCGCCGAGAAGGATGCCGGCGATGCGAATGCTCATGTTGGTCATGTCGTCCTCCATTTCAGTTTCGTCATTGCGAGGAGCGAAGCGACGCGGCAATCCATGGCAGCCGTCAGATGGATTGCTTCGTCGCTTCGCTCCTCGCAATGACGAGGGAGTGGCTCACGGCAAGTACACGCCGCCATTCACATGAATGGTCTGGCCGGTGATGTAGCGCCCGTTCGGACCTGCAAGATGCCGCACCATTGCAGCCACTTCTTCAGGCTGACCGCGACGGCCGAGCAAAGTCGTATGCTTCTTGTGGTGCTCGGGCTCGAGCGGCGACGAGCCGCCGCGTTGCGTCGCGATGAGGCCGGGCGACACCAGGTTGACGGTGATCTGCGCATCCGCGAGATCCTGCGCCAGCGCCTTGGTGAGGCCGTCGAGCCCGGCCTTCGCCGCCACGACATGCGGACGGTTCTTCGCGCCCGTGTAGGCGGTGAGCCCGCCGATGTTGATGATGGCGCCCGCGTCGCTCGCCTTGAGCAGCGGCAGCGCGGCCTGTGCGGCGAAGAAGGCGGCGTCGAGATTGACCGCCAGCACCTGGCGCCATTCCGCCGCCGTGATCTCCTCGATCGGCGTCTCGGCGCGCAGCGCGGCGTTGTTGACCAGCACGTCGAGGCGACCGAAGGCGGCCTTCACGGCGGCGATCATGTCGCGCACCGCATTCGTATCGGTGATGTCGGCGAGAATGACTTCCGCACGCACGCCTTTCGCCCGCGCCAGCGCCGCGGTTTCTTCCAGTCCGTCGCGATCCGCACGGGCCACCAGCGCGACATCCGCGCCGGCGTCGGCCAGCGCCAGCGCAATCGCGCGGCCGATGTTGCGCGCGGCTCCGGTGATCAGCGCGGTCTTGCCTTGCATCTCCTGCATGGGCGTTTCCTCATGTGATTGGGGCCGGACGCTTGCCGCGCCTCGGCCCCGGGATGCGTCAGATCGAGTCGTACACCATGGCTTCCGACAGCGCGGTCGCGTCGCTCATGGTCTCGAGCGTCTTGACCATGTCGAGCAGGCGCGCCTGCGCGGCGTCGTCGATGGCGCCTTCCGCACACATGCGGAACTTGCCCTCGAGGTCGGCGTCGCTGATCGGGTTCAGCGGGCCGCCGCGATAGCGTTCGTCAGCCCATTCGACCAGCGTGCGGCCGTCCTTGGTGGTGACTTCGATCCGCGAGCGGATGAGGTCGTAGCCCTTGGCGTCGATCTCGGCGTCGAGATGCACCGAGGTGGCGCGCTGCAAGGCCTGCATCTGCTCGCCGGCGACGAACGCGTCCATGAACTCGTGATGGCTGGCGCGGCGCTTGATCGCGATCATGCACAGCAGCGCGGGCATCGAGAACTTCGCCTGCAGATGGTTGACGGCGACCGGATAGCGGATCGGCTCGATGATGTTCTTGCCCGCATAAAAGCGGATCTCGACGATCTCTTCCGGCTTCAGGTCGTGCTTGGTGACGAGCGCCATCATGGCGTCCATCGACTGGTGGGTGAGGATGCCCGACGGATACGGCTTGATCGACACGCCCGGGTCGATGATCGTCAGGTTCTTGCCAAAGCCCTGCTCGAATTTGGACTCGGTCGCGCCTTCGCCCATCACGGAGAAGAAGCCCCATGGTCCGTCGAGCGCGGTCGGATCGGCGGTGAAGCCTTTCGCTGCGAGCAGCGCGGCGGTGACGCCGTTTTCAGCCGCGCGACCGACATGCAGCGGCTTCGTCATCGTGCCGAAATTGCAGCGGATGCCGGCGGCGAAGGAGGCGGCGATGCCCAAAGCATGCGCCAGCGTCTCGCCCTTCAGGCCGAGCAGCTTTGCGGCTGCGGCGGCGGCGCCGAAGGTGCCGACCGTGCCCGAGGTGTGATGGCCGCGGCGGTAATGCACCGGCTTCATCCATTCGGAAATCTTGCACTCGACTTCAAAGCCGGTCTGGAAAGCGGTCATGAACTGCTTGCCGTCGACGTTGCCGAGCTTCTGCGACATGACGAGCGCCGCCGTCAGCGGCGGGCACGACGGATGCGTCAGCAGGCCGTAGACGTGCGCCGGATCATGCGACACCTGCGTGTCGTCCCAGTCATGCGCGTGACCGGCGGTGGCGAGCACGCGGGCCGCGAGCGCGGCGGGCGCTTTCTTGCGGCCAGCCGCAATGACGAACGCGTCCGCGCGACCGCCCGTCTCGACGGCGTCGCGCGCCAGCATCTGCACGGAATGTTCGAGACCACCCGCAAGATAGAGGCCCAGCGTGTCGACCATGCAGCGCTTGCCGATGCGCAGCGCTTCGGCCGGCAGATCATTGTAGGTCACGTTCTCGATGAAGCTGATCGCCTCGGCGGTGACCTGGTGTTTCGTGCTCATATTCAGACCTTCTGTTGAGACGCGCCGTGGGCGGCGCTTTCGGTTTGCGTCAGGCGCTCGCGCGCCCGCATGACGTGATTGAAGTGCGCGGCATGCGCGCGCTCCGGATCCTTCGCTTCGATGGCCTCGACCATCTCGCGATGTTCGCTGTTGGAGATCGCAAGTCCGCCGCCCTGCACGAGACTGCGGGTGCGGAAGAGATGCAGCATCTTCACGAGATCCCGGTAATGGCTCGCCAGAACCGGATTGCCGGAATGATCGATGATGTATTCGTGAAGTTCGAGGTTGAGCGGATAATAGGCGTCGAAATCCTTCGCCTTGGCGGCGCGCTCCATGTCGCCGATGAGGCGCTTGAGATCCGCCACCTCGTCGCGCGACAGGCGCTCCGCGCACAGCCGCCCGGCAAGCCCGAACAAAGCCGCGCGCACCGCATAGATGTTGCAGGCCTCGGGAAGCGAGATCGAGCGCACGAAGACGCCGCGATTGGGTTTCAGCTCGACGAGCCCGCCCGCCTCCAGTGACCGCAGCGCCTCGCGGATCGGCCCGCGGCTGACGCCAAGACGGAGCGCGAGCTGGTTTTCGTTGATGCGATCGCCGGCGGCGATTTCGCCGGCCATGATCAGACGCTCGACCTCGGCTTCGATGAGAAGCGCGAGCGAGCGGGACTTGATCAGGGCGACGTTTTCGAGAACCGAGGACATCAGGGCTTCCATATCATGTTCGTCATTGCCGAGCGGATCTGCCTGCAAACGACGCATCAAGTTCCCCTCCCCCTTATGGGGAGGGAGACGCACAGTGGCGACACGTCCAACTAGTGACGCAGGTCGCGCAGCCGCGTCGGGCCTGACGTTTCGAACAGCCCGGTGACGACGCCGCGCGCGACATCGGCATCTTTCGCCTGCCAGCCGCCGTAAATCGCATTGTCGACGAACTTG
>JAQGKM010000221.1 GCA_028290125.1 Hyphomicrobiales bacterium
GGCGGGCGAGTGCTGGTCGACAATCTCGATTTCACCTTGCAGAACGGCCGCGCGCTGATCGTCGCCGGCCGCAATGGCGCGGGAAAGTCCACGTTGCTGCGCGCCTTTGCCGGCCTTCTGCCCCCGGCCCGCGGACGCTGGAGGCTGACGTCGGAGGCGCCGGACGCGCAGGAACCGGGCGCGCTCGCCCATTACCTGGGCCATGCGGAGGCATCGAAACCCGCCCTGACCGCGCGCGAGAACCTGGAGTTCTGGCGCGTCTTGCTGGCCATTCCGGGCCCGGCCACGCTGCACACGCCCGACAGCGCCCTCGCCGCGCTCGGCGCGCCGCAGATCGTCGACCTGCCGGTGGCCTATCTGTCGGCCGGCCAGCGCCGCCGCGTCGCGCTCGCCCGCCTGCTGCTCGCCCCGCGCCCGCTCTGGATCCTGGACGAACCGCTGACCGCGCTCGACACCGCCGGACAGGCGCTGCTCACCGGCATGATGCGCGAGCATCTGGCGCTGGGCGGACTCATCATCGCCGCGACCCACGCGCCGCTTGGCATCGAGGCGCTGCACCTGACGCTGGGCTCCGTGGCTGCGGAGGATGCGGCATGAGCCGCTCGCCGCTCGCCGCCCTCTTCCTGCGCGAGATCCGCGTCGCCCGCCGCATCGGCGGCGGCGGCATGATGGGCGTGGTGTTCTTCCTCATCCTCGTCACCATCACGCCCTTCGCCATCGGGCCCGACCTCAACCTGCTGTCGCGCATCGGCCCGGCGATCCTGTGGATCGCCGCCCTGCTCTCGACCCTGCTCGGCCTCGACCGGCTGTTCCAGGCCGACCACGAGGATGGCTCGCTCGATCTGATGCTCGCCTGCGAGACGCCGCTCGAACTGATCGTGCTGGTCAAATGCGCGGCGCACTGGACCGTGACGGGCCTGCCGCTGGTGATCGCCGCCCCCCTGTTCGGGCTGATGCTGGCGCTGGAGCCGGACAGCTTCTGGGCGGTCGCCGCCTCGCTGCTCGTCGGCACGCCGGCGCTCACCCTGCTGGGCGCGATCGGGGCGGCGCTCACCGTGACGCTGCGGCGCGGCGGCCTGCTCACCGCCATCCTGGTGCTGCCGCTCGCAATCCCGCTGCTGATCTTCGGCGTTTCGGCCGCCGCCGCCGCGACCTCGGCGACGACGCCTTTCCTGACGCCCTTCCTGATCCTGTGCGCGCTGACGCTCTCCGCCATCGCGGCCGCGCCCTTCGCGGTCGCCGCGGCGCTTCGGCACATGAGCGAGTGAGCGCAACCGCGTGAATTGCCATCGCGTCTGCTCCGCAATAGACAAGTATCGATGCTGAAATACGCGAACCCGACCCTGTTCTCCGGCCTCGTCGCCAAGGTCCTGCCCTGGCTCTGCGGGGCGACGGCGCTCGCCTTTGCGATCGGCCTGTGGGGCGCGTTCTTCGCTTCGCCCGCCGACTACCAGCAGGGCGACACGGTCCGGATCATGTACATTCATGTCCCGGCCGCCTGGCTCTCGATGTTCTGCTACGCGACCATGACGGCCTCCGCGCTCGGCACGCTGGTCTGGCGCCATCCGCTCGCCGACGCCGCCCAGAAGGCAGCCGCGCCGCTCGGCGCCGGCTTCACCTTCATCTGCCTCGTCACCGGCTCTCTGTGGGGCAAGCCGATGTGGGGAACGTGGTGGGTGTGGGACGCGCGGCTGACTTCGGTGCTGGTGCTGTTCGTCATTTACCTCGGCCTGATCGCGCTGTGGCAGACGATCGAGGAGCCGTCGCGCGCCGCGCGCGCCGCCGCGATTTTGACGCTGGTGGGCGTGGTCAACCTGCCGATCATCAAGTTTTCGGTCGACTGGTGGAACACGCTCCACCAGCCGGCCTCCGTCTTCCGGCTCGGCGGGCCGACCATCGCGGCCTCCATGCTGTGGCCGCTGCTGACGATGGGCGTCGCCTTCACGCTGCTGTTCACGACCCTGCACCTGATGTCGACCCGCAACGAGATCCTGCGCCGGCGCCTGCGCCGCCTTGCGATCCAGGCGGCGGGCGGCGGCGCCGCAGCGCGCCCGGCCCACAGCCTGACGATGCAGGAGGGCGCGCCGTGACCACGCATTTCGGCTTCATCGCCTTTTCGTATGCGCTCGCCGCCGTGGTCATCGGCGGCATGATCGGCGTCATCGTCACCGAGCATCGCCGGCTTCGCCGCGAATTGTCGCGTTTCGAGGATCGCGACGCATGAGCGACGGCAAGCGCCGCATTCCGTGGCTCGCCCTGGCGCCGCTGCTCGTCTTCGTGGCGCTCTCCGGCCTGTTTCTCGTGCGGTTGATGTCGGGCGCAGACACGGCGCGGCTGCCGTCCGCCCTGATCGGCAAGCAGGCGCCGGCCTTCACGCTGCCCGCCATCGAAGGCGCCTTTGGCGAAGGTTTTTCCGACGCCGACCTGAAACTCGGACAGGTCACGCTGGTGAACGTCTTCGCATCCTGGTGCGTGCCGTGCCGCGAGGAACATCCGTTCCTGATGCAGATGTCGCGCGATCCGAAGCTGAAGGCGCTTGGCGTCCGGCTCTACGGCCTGAACTACAAGGACGAGGCGGCGAACGCGCGCGGCTTTCTCGCGCAATACGGCAATCCCTACGAGCGAGCCGGCGCCGATATCAAGGGCCGCGCGGGCATCGACTGGGGCGTGTATGGCGTGCCCGAGACTTTCGTGGTGCGGGGCGACGGCTCCATCGCCTACAAGCAGATCGGCCCGATTTCGCAGGACGCGCTGCGCGACAAGCTCATGCCCGCCATCGAGGCGGCCGCGAAGACGCCGCGCAGTTAGTCGACCAGTTTCAGCCCGACGATGCCCAGCGTGATGAGCGCGATGCTGGCGACGCGCATCAAGGTCGCGGGTTCATCGAACAGCCAGATGCCCAGAGCCGCGACGCCGACCGTGCCGATGCCGCCCCAGATCGCATAGGCGGTGCCGAGCGGAATGGCTTTCAGCGACAGGCCGAGCAGGACGATGCTCAATCCCATGGCCGCAACCGTGACGACGCTCGGCCAGGGGCGCGTGAAGCCTTCGGAATAACGCAGCCCGACCGCCCAGACGATTTCGAGAACGCCGGCGCCAAACAGAAGCGCCCAAGCGAGCGCGGGCGAAACGGGAATGTTGAACATCGAAGGTCCTGCTTCCCCTCCCCCTTGCGGGGAGGGCGACTCAGCCGAAGGCTGAGCGGGGTGGGGGTCGTGAGACTCTTGCAAGTTCGGCGCTGCGGAAAGATGGATTGCCGCGTCGCTTCGCTCCTCGCAATGACGACCGTTAAATCTACCAGTGATCCCGGTTCTGCGCGTCGTCGCCTTTCAGCTCGTGCTTCATGATGAGCGGCACCTGCGCCAGCGCGAAGACGATGGTGAGCGGCATGGTGCCGAGCGCCTTGAAGCTGACCCAGAAATCCGTTGTCTGCGTGCGCCACACCACTTCGTTGATGATGGCGAGCAGGAAGAAGAACAGGCCCCAGCGAAAGGTCAGCTTGCGCCAGCCTTCTTCCGTCAGCTGCAAGACTGAATCGAGCACCACAGGCAACAGCGGCTTGCCCATGGCGAGCCCGCCGAGCAGCACCGTGCCGAAGATCGTGTTCACGATGGTGGGCTTCAGCTTGATGAAGAGATCGTCGTGAAAGAAGAACGTCAGCGCGCCGAAGAACACCACCGCGACGGCCGTCACCACCGGCATGATCGGCAGGTGACGCGTCAGGATCCATGAGGCGATGAGCGCCGCGACCACGCCGGCCATCAGCACGCCGGTCGCCGGAAAGATGCCGAACTTCCAGTTGGTCAGGAAGAACAGCACGAGCGGGCCCATTTCGAGAATGAGCTTCAGCGTCGGGTTCTGCGCGCGGCGTCGCACGATCGAGGGCAGCGGCTTGGCTTGCGTCATGTTGGGTTTCCTGCGGATCAGGCGTCGAAGCCGGCGATGGCGCGGGCGAAATCGCGCGCCGTGAACGGCTCGAGATCGTCAGCGCCCTCGCCGACTCCGATGTAATGCACGGGCAGTTTGAATTTCTCCGCGATGGCGACAAGAATGCCGCCGCGCGCGGTGCCGTCGAGTTTGGTCATCACCAGCCCGGTGACGCCCGCCACCCGGCCGAAGATCTCGACCTGCGACATGGCGTTCTGCCCGACGGTGGCGTCGAGCACCAGCAGCACCGCATGCGGTGCGCTGTCGTCGATCTTCTTCATCACGCGCACGATCTTCTCGAGTTCGGCCATGAGTTCGGCGCGGTTCTGCAATCGCCCCGCCGTGTCCATCAGCAGGATGTCGGCGCCCTGCTCCTTGGCTTCGCGGATCGCGTCGAAGGCGAGCCCCGCCGCATCCGCGCCTTGCGGACGCGAGATCACCTGCGCGCCGACCCGCGCGCCCCAGATCTGCAACTGCTCGATGGCGGCGGCGCGGAACGTGTCGCCCGCCGCCAGCACCACCTTCTTGCCGTCGCGCACGAAGTTGGTCGCGAGCTTGCCGATGGTCGTCGTCTTGCCCGAGCCGTTGACGCCCACCACGAGTATCACGAACGGCGTCTTGCCCGCGTCCACGGCGATCGGATGCGCGACGGGCGTCAGCACCGCCTCGACCTCGCGCGCCAGCACGTCCTTCACTTCGGACGGCTCGATGTCCTTGTCGAAACGGCCCTTGCCGACGGCGTCGCGAATGCGCGTCGCCATGGCGACGCCGAGATCCGCCTGGATCAGGATGTCCTCCAGCTCGTCGAGCATGGCCGCATCGAGCTTGCGCTTGGTGAAGATGCCGGTGATGCCCTGCCCGATGGCGGACGACGACCGCGTGAGGCCGCCACGCAGACGATCCCACCATGAGACCTTCGGGGCCTCCACGGCCGGGGCTGGCTGGACGACGACCGGCTCAGACGCCGGGACAGGTTCGGGCTCAGGCGCAACGACGGGGGCAGGTTCGGGAGCAGGCGCAGGTTCGGGCGCAGTTGCAGGCGGGACTTCGGGCGCGGGCGCCGGCGCCTCGCCGCGACCGAACAGCCGTCCGAAAAAGCCCGGCTTCTGCGGCTTCCCGCCTTCGCTCTCGTCGCTCGCCATCAGATCCCGAATGTGTCAGTGAAGCGCGGCGGCAGCCGGCCCTTGCGATATGTGGCCCCTCGCATAGCCGTTTCGAGGCCGAACCGGAAGTGAGAAGCGTTTCGTGATGACGCCAGACGAAATCAACGCCCGTCTTCTCTACCGCGACGGCCTCGTTCTCGTGATCGACAAACCCGCCGGAATCGCCGTCCACAAGGGCCCGAAGGGCGGACCGAGCCTGGAGGATTCCTTCGACGCGCTGCGCTTCGGCCTTCCGCGCGCGCCGTCGCTGGCGCATCGGCTCGACCGCGACACCTCCGGCTGCCTCGTGCTCGGCCGCCATCGCAAGGCGCTCGAAAAGCTTGGGGCTTTGTTCAAGCAGGGCAAGATCTCGAAAACCTACTGGGCCATCGTCGAGGGCGGGCCGGAGACGGACGAAGGCTTGATCGACCTTCCGCTCGGCCGGCTCGACGCCGGGCGTGGCTGGTGGATGAAGGTCGATCCCGTGGCGGGCCTGCCCTCGAAGACGCTCTGGAAGGTGCTGGGCCGCGGCGCGCATGCCGGGAAGCCCATCGCCTGGATGGAGTTCCAGCCACTCACCGGCCGCACACACCAGCTGCGGGTGCATTCGTCCGCGCTCGGCTGGCCGATTACGGGCGATCCGATCTACGGCAGCGCCGGCCGTGAAAGCACGCTGCCGCTGCATCTTCATGCACGCGGCGTGAAGATTCCGATCTCGAACAACAAGCCGCCGATCGAGGTGGAAGCGCCCGTGCCGGCGCATATGGCGGATCTGTTAAAGGCGTGCGGGTGGACGGGGGACGAGTCGCTTCCTTCTCCCGCCCCGGCGGGAGAAGGTGGCGCGCGCAGCGCGACGGATGAGGGCGGACAAACGTAGGCGACTGTTCTTCAGGCGCCCTCACCCGTCTGGCTTCGCCAGCCACCCTCTCCCGCCAGCGCGGGAGAGGGCGTTCCCCCTACCCCTCACTGCGCCTTGATGTTCCCCTTCTTGATCGCGTCGTTCCAGCGCGCGGCTTCCTTCACGGTGAAGGCGCCCAGCGCGTCCGGAGTATCCTGGCCG
>JAQGKM010000224.1 GCA_028290125.1 Hyphomicrobiales bacterium
GAAGATGTCGAGCTTGGCGCCGATGGGCGCGTGATCCTGCCGGCTGGCCTGCGCGCCGGCGCCAACATGCGCCCGGCCGGCGAGGACATTGCGCAAGGCGCGCTCGCGATTTCCGCAGGCCTGCGCCTGCGGCCGCAGCACGTGGCGCTCGCCGCCGCGCTCGGCCTTACGCATCTCGAGACGCGCCGGCGCATCCGCGTCGCGGTGTTCTCGACGGGCGACGAAGTCGTCGCGCCCGGCGCCACGCGCGACGTGGCGCAGCTTTACGACTCCAACCGCTTCATGCTGGCCTCCCTGCTGCGCCGCCTCGGCTGCGCCGTTTCCGATCTCGGCATTCTGCGCGACGATCGCGCGGCCCTGTCGGCAGGTCTGAAAGAGGCTGCGCGAAACCACGACCTCGTGCTGACGTCGGGCGGCGTCTCGACCGGTGAGGAAGATCACGTGCGCGCCAGCATCGAGGCTGCGGGCTCGCTGGTGCTGTGGCGGATGGCGATCAAGCCGGGACGTCCGGTGGCGATGGGCGTGATCGACGGCACGCCGTTCATCGGCCTGCCGGGCAATCCGGTCGCGAGCTTCGTGACCTTCGCCTATGTCGTGCGCCCGACCGTGCTGGCGCTCGCGGGCGCAAGCCCCGAGCCGCTCATCGCCCTGCCGGTGCGCGCCGATTTCACTTACAAGAAAAAGAAAGGCCGGCGCGAGTTCGTTCGCGCCAGCCTGATCCTGTCACCCGATGGCCCTGTGGCGCAGAAGTTTCCGCGCGAGGGGGCAGGGCTGTTGTCGTCGCTCTGCGAGACCGACGGCCTCGTCGAACTCGGCGAAGACATCGAGCGTGTGGCGCCCGGCGACAGCGTCGGCTTCCTGCCCTACGCCGCGCTCTCCTGAGCCTAGTTGACGCCGGTCAAATTGGTGCCCGGATCGCCGACGCGCACGCCGTCGGTCGAAAACGCCTGCGCGACAGTCTTCTGCTGCGTGTTCAGCACGAAGGATGCGCCGGCGGCGACCGCCACGGCGACGATCACGGCTGCCAGAAATGCCTTCATGGGTCGTCTCCCCGATATCAGTTTAGGCGCACGCGCCAGCCCGCAGGCTTGGCCGTTCCCGATATGTGAGTCTATGGCGACGCGCGCGGCGCAAATCAAGCGATCTCAGCGCAAACGGCCCGCGTTCTCGATAAATTCAACGAGCGCGGCGCGATCTTCCGCCGATCCGACCGTCTGTTCGGGCATTTTGGTGCCCGGCGTGTAGGTCTGCGGCCCGAGCTCGAACAAGTTCGCGATCGTCTCGCGGCTCCACACGATGTCGTGGGCGCCAAAGCCCGGCGAATAGCGGTAGCCCGGCGACGTGCCGATGCGGCGGCCCATCACGCCATGCAGCGTCGGGCCGGCGCGGTTCTCGCCGTCGGGCGTCAGCGTGTGGCAGACAGCGCAGGCCTTGAACACCTCCGCGCCGCGCCCGCCGTCGAGCCCGGCGAACACGTCGGCCGGCCGCGCGATCACCACGGGCCCGAGATGCTCGCCGGTGCGCGCATCCCAGCGCCGGACGAGACGGTCGCCGCCGCCGGTCAGCAACTGGCGGCCGTCCGGCGTGAAGGCGAGCGACCAGACCGGCAGGCCGGGGCCGTTCAACGTGAACAGCAGCTTGCCGGACGCTGTCTCGAACAGGCTCACCGCGCCGCGCGGGCTGGCGGCGGCGATGCGGGCGCCGTCCGGCGTGAAGGCGAGCGCAATGATCGGCGCCTCGGCGGCCTCGATGGTCGCCCGCAGCGCGCCGTCGGGCGACAGCAGGAACAGTGAGCCATCGGCGCCGCCGGTTGCGATGTCGCCGGCGCGCGACACCGCCAGCGCATTGAGTGCGGCGGGCAGGCGCATGATGCGCGCCGCGCCGCCGTCGAGCGGCCACAGGCGCAGGGTGGCGTCGTAGCCCGCGCTGACGAGCGTGCGGCCGTCGAGCGAAAAGGCGACGCCATTGACGTTGCCCTGATGGCCTTCGAACTTTCGTGCATCGCCGCCGTCGAGCGGCGTCAGGAGAAGCGTCGAATCCCAGGAGGCGGAGGCGAGCGCCTTGCCGTCGGGCGCCACGGCCAGCGCGGCAATCGGCGCCGTGTGGGGTTTCGTCAGCGACAACGGCGCGGCAAAGTCATTAGCCTTCCAGATCGCGACCCCGCCATCCTCGCCTGCGGTCGCAAAGCGCCCGTCCGGCAGCGCCGCGACGGCGTTGACGGCGCCCTCATGCACGCGCAGCACGCCGAGCGCGACGCCGCGCTCCAGCGCCCAGACGATGGCGGACTGATCGAAGGAGCCCGAAATGGCCCGCGCGCCGTCGGGCGTCACCGCCAGCGCGCGAACCGGGCCGCCATGCCCGCGCAGCTCGCCTTGTGCGAGGGCGTGGGCGGCAAGGGCGAGGGAGAGGAGGAGGGTGCGAAGAAGCATGAGCTGAAACTAGTGTGTTTGCGCCGAGGGTCCAGAGGGCGCCGCACACGCGTGTTGACGCGCCGCGCATCCTCGGCCATCTCTTCACCATGGCCATGACGACGCTCGATCTCACGGGGCTGAAATGCCCGTTGCCCGCGCTGAAGACGCGCAAGGCGCTGAAGGGCCTTGGCCCTGGCGACCAGCTCGAAGTGCATTGCACGGACCCGATGGCGGTGATCGACATCCCCAATCTCATTCGCGAGACCGGCGACCGCATCGAGATCCGCGAACGTGCGGAGACGCGCATCGTGTTCCTGATCGAGAAGGCCGCATGAGCGCCGCACGCTGGCCGACCGAACTGCGGCTGTCGAAGGATCGCCGCGCGCGGGCCATCACGTTCGACGAGGGCGCGGCTTACGAGCGGTCAGCAGAATTGCTGCGCGTGACCTCGCCG
>JAQGKM010000311.1 GCA_028290125.1 Hyphomicrobiales bacterium
GGCGCATCAGCGCTTCCGTCCGGTTGCGGCCGTGCACGATCAGCTTGCCGACCAGCGAATCGTAGTTCGGCGGGATCACATAGCCCTGATACACAGCCGAATCGACACGCACGCCGAGACCGCCCGGTGGGTGGTAATAGGCGATCTTGCCGGGCGAGGGCCGGAAGGTCGAATGATGCTCGGCGTTGACGCGGCATTCGATCGCCGCGCCTTCGAAGCGCCCTTCTTCCTGCGTGATCGACAGCGGCGAGCCGGCCGCGATGCGGATCTGCTCGTTGACGAGGTCGATGCCGGTGATCATCTCGGTGACGGGATGCTCGACCTGGATGCGGGTGTTCATTTCGAAGAAGTAGAAATTCCCCACTTCGTAGAGGAATTCGATCGTCCCGGCGCCCGAGTATTTCAGCTTGCGCATGGCCGCCGCGCAGATCTCGCCGATTTCGGCGCGCTGCTCGGCGTTGAGCGCGGGCGAGGGGCTTTCTTCCAGCACCTTCTGGTGACGGCGCTGCAGCGAGCAGTCGCGTTCGCCAAGATGGATGGCGTTGCCGAGACCGTCGCCGAGGATCTGGATTTCGATATGGCGCGGCTTTTCGAGGTACTTCTCGAGATAGACCGCGTCGTCGCCGAAGGCCGCCTTGGCTTCCGTGCGCGCATTCTGCAGCGCGTTCGACAGATCGGCTTCGGTGCGCGCGACCTTCATGCCGCGTCCACCGCCGCCCGACGCCGCCTTGAAGAGAACCGGATAGCCGATCTCGTTGGCGACCTTCATCGCCTCGTCGTCATCCGTGATGCCGCCTTCGGATCCCGGCACGCACGGGATGCCGAGCGCCTTTGCGGTGCGCTTGGCTTCGATCTTGTCGCCCATGATGCGGATGTGCTCGGCCTTGGGGCCGATGAATCCGATGTTGTGGTCCGCAAGGATTTCCGCGAAGCGGGCGTTTTCCGACAGGAAGCCGTAGCCGGGATGAATGGCGTCCGCGCCGGTGATCTCGCAGGCGGCAAGCAGCGCCGGAATGTTGAGATAGGAGTCGCGCGCCGGCGGCGGGCCGATGCAGACGCTTTCATCGGCGAGCTTGACGTGCATGGCGTCGGCGTCCGCCGTCGAATGGACGGCGACGGTCGCGATGCCGAGCTCCTTCGCGGCGCGCAGGATGCGCAGCGCTATCTCGCCGCGATTGGCAATGAGGATCTTGTCGAACATCAGTTCTACTCGATCACGAGGAGAGGCTCGCCATACTCGACCGGCTGCCCGTCTTCGACGTGAAGCGCCGTGATCGTGCCGGCGCGGGGCGCGACGATTTCGTTGAAGGTCTTCATCGCCTCGATGAGGAGGATCTTGTCGCCGGCCTTCACCTGCGTGCCGACATCCACGAAGGGCTTGGCGTCGGGGCTCGGGCGGCGGTAGGCGGTGCCGACCATGGGCGACTTCACCGTGCCGGGATGTTCGGTGGGCGCGGGCGCCGGCGTCGACAGCGTGGGCGGCGGGGCGATCATGGACGCAGCCGACGCCTGCTGGACCGGCGCAGCGACGCTGATCGTCTGCGGCGCGGCCTGCAGCTGGCGCGCCACGCGAATGCGCATGCCCTGTCGCTCGACCTCGACCTCGGAGAGGTCCAGCCGCGAGACGATCTGCGCGAGGGTCTCGATGAAGGCCGGGTCGAAATCAGCGGTCACGGCGACCTTGGCCGAAGCGGCCTTGGCGGGCGCGCTTTTCTTGGCGGCGGGACGCGCGGTCGCGGCCGCTTTGGATGTCTTGGCGGGTTTCTTCATGAAGGTCAGCTCTTGGTCGTTTTGGACTGGGCGATCAGCGCTTCGAGCGCCAGATCGTAGGAAAGCGCGCCGAAGCCGAGGATGACCCCGGCCGCGACGGCGGAAATGGTGGAGTGATGACGAAAGTCCTCGCGGGCGTGGACGTTCGACAGATGCACTTCGATCACCCGGGCTCCTGAGCCGCGAATGGCGTCATGGAGCGCGATGGATGTGTG
The DNA here is from genome assembly GCA_028290125.1 of Hyphomicrobiales bacterium. GTDB lineage: Bacteria > Pseudomonadota > Alphaproteobacteria > Rhizobiales > Beijerinckiaceae > Terripilifer. The sequence goes on from JAQGKM010000311.1 coordinate 1,986, forward strand.
GGTGTAGGCGCCGGCGTTGAGGATCACCGGCTCGCCCTTGGCGCCGGCCTCCTGGATCCAGCCGACGAGGTCGCCCTCGTGATTCGACTGGCGGAAGGCAAGCGCGACGCCCTCGGCCTCGCAACGCGCGGCCAGGCGAGCTTCGATATCGGCCAGCGTCACCGTCCCATAGGTGGCCGGTTCGCGAGTCCCGAGCAGGTTCAGGTTGGGACCGTTGAGGACGTGAACGAACTTCATCGCGCAACCGGTTGGACGCCGCAGGGCCAGGCAAGGCGATTCTCACGTCAGAAGCCCGGCGAAAGTCTCATAAACCGCTTGACGCCATGAGGGAAGCCTAGAGGGAACGCTGTCCCCTGCTAGAGCACGTCATTGCGAGCGGAGCGAAGCAATCCAGTCACGGATACTTGCTGTATTCGAGGTGCGGACATGAAGCGACGCCGGCGTCACCTTCGCTTTGCTCGCCATGACGTCTGCGGCTACCCGCAGGTGGCCTTGCCGCATTTGCGGACGTTGTCGAGACGGCCCTTCAGCTGGGCGTATCCGACCGCGCCGACCACGACCTCATCGCCCACGATATAGGTCGGCGTGCCCGACAGGCTGAGCGAGTCGGCGAGCTTCGCCACTTCCTGGAGGCTGGCGGTCACTTCAGCGCCGGCGATGTCCTTGTTGAGCTTGTCCATGTCGGCGCCCGCGTCCTTGGCGGCGGCGAGCGCGGCGGCCTTGGCGACCTGTCCGCGCGTGGCGAGCAGCTTCAGGTGGAAGGCCCAGTATTTCTCGCCCTTCAACTGGTTTCTGAGCGCGATGGCGACCTGTGCGGCCTCCACCGAACCCGGTCCCAGAACAGGGAAATCCTTAAGCACGACACGCAGATCGGGCTGTTCCTTCACGAGACGCTGCAAGTCCGGAAGGGCCTGTTTGCAGTAGCCGCAATTGTAATCGAAGAACTCGACCAGCGTGACCTTGCCGTCCGGATTGCCGATCACCGCCTGATGGGGGGAGTTCGTCAGCAGCCCGCCGTTTTCGCTTAGAGCCTTGGTGCGGGCCTCGCCCTCGGCGCGGGCCTGACGCGTTTCCAGCTCGGCGTAGGCGTCGCGCAGGATCTCGGGGTTCTTGAGCAGATATTCGCGAACGACCGTTTCGATCTCGCTCTTCTGGCTGTCGGAGAATTCGGCCGCCGCCACGGGCGCGGCGGAAAACATCAGGCCGACGACGGCGAAGGCAGCGAGGCGCTGGCGGAAGGTCAACATGGGGATCTCCTGCCGCAGGCGTGCGGCGTTTCTCTGTAACGCGCAGGGACGGCCAGCCGAAGCGGCTTCTCGGCGCAGACGCTCACGAAGGGGTGAGCCATCAGTACAACATCAATCGAACTTGGGCGGACGGTAGTTCAGAATGTCGTCAGCCTTGAGCCAGCCGGGCGAGCCGGGTTTGAACTGTTTCTGGGCGCGGTCCGCCTGCGTGCGGGCGGCGACGGTATTGCCCTGCAGGAACAGGGCCTGCGCCGCCGCGAGCTGGCTGTTTGGCGTATCGCCGCGCCGCTCATACGCCATGGCGAGGAACTGCCATGCCTCGGCGTAGTCGTCGTCGCGCTGCACGGCTTGTGTCAGAATCGTCGTCGCCTCCTTGGCGTCGGCCGGGTTGCCGGCGCCGACCAGCGCGTGGCCGAGCAGAACCCGGATCGGGAGAGCGCCGGGCGCAAGGGCGGCGGCGCGGCGCAGGTAGGGCAGGGATTGCGCGGCGCGGCCGGACTCCATCAGCGTCTGGCCTTTCAGCTCCTGGAAGTAGGGATTGGCGGGCTCCGCCGCGATCAGGCCGTCGATCAGCGTCAGCGCCTGCTCGAGCCGGCCCTGCCGGTAGGTCGCGATCGCGCGGGCGTAACGGGCTGGCGTGGAATTGTCGGCGGCCGGATAACGGCGTCCGACCTCCGCCGCGCCGCCCGTGAAGCCGAACAGCTTCGCCCGTGCGAGATCGTGCCGCGCCTGCAGCGCCGGAGGATCCTTCGCGTTGAACGCCGGGGAGGCCTTGGCGGCCGACTCGAGGTTCGAGATGCGCTCGGACGGCAGCGGATGGGACATCAGATAGGGGTCGATCTGCGATGTCTTGAACAGCGAATCGTTCTGAAACCGCTCCATGGTGGCGAGCAGGCCGCGCGACGATTGTCCGGTGGCGGTGAGATAATTCACTGCCGCGCGGTCGGCGGCCTGTTCCTCGCCACGCTGGTAGGCGAGCAGCGAGCGTCGGATCAGCTCCTGCGGCCCGAGCATCGCGCCCATCATCCCGGCGCCGTCCGAGCCGACCTTGCCGTAGGGCCCGGAGCGGGCCTGGGCGACGACCGCGCCGGCGCCCATCAGCATGCCGGCGACGGCCAGAATCTGCGCCCGCGCCAGCTCCTGCCGCTGGCGCGCCAGATGCCCGCCGGCGATATGCCCGCTTTCATGCGCCAGCACGCCGATCAGTTCATTGGGCGTCTTGGCGTCCATGATGGCGCCGACATTGATGAAAATCTTCTGGCCATTCGCCACGAATGCATTGAACGAGCGGTCGCCGACGAGGATGATCTTGGTCGCGCTGGCGTTGATGCCGGCCGCGCGAAAGATCGGCTGGGTATACTCGCGCAGCAACTGCTCGATCTCCGCATCGCGGATGATCGACAGTTTCGGCTCGGCGCTCTGGGCTGCCGCAGGCAGGCCTTGCGTCAATATGCCAAGCGAAACAAGGCCGGCGAGCGCGCGCGTGAGGACGCTGCGCACTGGCGTGGCGGGCTTTCGGCTGATACGGGTCGCGCTCTCGGTCATTCGTCCTCTGCAGGAATCCTGCGGCGATGAAGAAGCGTCATTATGGCGCGAGCGGGGCGGTTCAGAAACAGCGACAAAGTTGGTGTGAGCAATGAAACCCGAAAGCCGGCACAGGATCACGCCTTCTCTGCGCAGCCGTGTTGCGCCCTTCCTCGCACTGGATGTGCTGGCGGCGTCCACGCAGCTCGAGCGCGCCGGCGCCTCGATCATCCACATGGAAGCCGGCGAGCCGGGCGCATCGGCGCCGAAATGCGCGCGCGATGCCGTCGTGGCGGCCCTGACGCATGGGCGGATCGGCTATACGGAGGCGCTCGGCCGGCCGTCGCTGCGCGCGCGGATCGCGAAGTTCTACGCCGACACCTATAATGTCGATGTGCCGGCTTCTCGCATCGCCGTGACGACGGGGTCGTCCGCCGGATTTCTGTTGAGCTTTCTCACGCTGTTCGATCCCGGCGCACGGGTCGCCATCGCGGCGCCCGGCTATCCGGCCTATCGCAACATCATGGATGCGCTGGGCATCGAATGCGTCACCATCGAAACGCATGCCAGCACGCGTTACGCCGTCACCGCGCAGATGATCGAGGCGGCGCATGCGGAGCAGAAGCTCGATGGCGTGCTGCTGATGAGCCCGGCCAATCCGTCGGGCACGATGATGAGCCGCGAGGCGCTGCGCGACATCTGCGAGACCTGCGACCGGCTCCGCATCGCCTTCATCTCGGATGAAATCTACCACGGCCTGACCTACGAGCAGCCCGCCGAAACCGCGCTGGCGTTTTCGTCCTCCGCCATCGTGGTCAATTCATTCTCGAAATACTTCTGCATGACGGGCTGGCGCATCGGCTGGCTGGTCTTGCCCGAGGATCTCGTCCGCCCGATCGAACGCCTGCAGCAGAGTCTGTCGATTTCGGTGCCCACGCTGAGCCAGGTCGCCGCGGAGGCCGTCTTCGAGGGCCGTGACGAACTGGAGGCGATCGTCGCGTGCTACGCGCGCAGCCGCGCCTATCTGGTGGAGCATCTGCCGCGCATCGGGTTGGGCGATTTCCATCCCGTCGACGGCGCTTTCTACGTCTACCTCGACATCGGCCACCTCACCAACGACTCGGGCGAGTTCTGCAAGCGCATGCTGCACGAAGCCGGCGTGGCGGCGACCCCGGGTCTCGACTTCGACCGCGCCCGCGGCAGCCACACGATGCGGCTGTCGTTCGCGGGATCGGAAGCGGATGTGGTCGAGGGTGTCGCGCGGTTGGGGCGGTGGTTGGGGGCCTGATCCTCTCGCACAGGGAGAGGGCGGACTCGAGCATCGCTGACAGCTTCGGCTCGTGAGAGGAAAAAAAAGGCCCGCTTTCGCGGGCCTTTTTCTTGTCACTGACCGCCGAGCGATTGCTTGGCGCGGGCCCACCAGCCGGTGCGCTTGGGACCGACGGGCGCTTCGGGAAGCGGTTCGGTTTTTGGCGCGGCGGCTTCGGGCGCTGCGGCTTCAGGAGCGGCCGCATAAGTCATCGGCGCTGGTTCCGGCGCAGTCTCGGGCTCGGGAGCCGGAGCTTCGGCGCGGGCCGGCGGCGGGGTCACGTCGGCGTTGGCCATCGGCGCCCAGTCCCACGCGGGAGCGACGGGCGCTTCGCGGCGGGCAGGGGCCTCGGCGGGAGCCTCGACGGGCGCGGCTGGCTGTTCGCTGTCGTCGCGAGCCGCAACGGGCTCGGCGCTTTCGACGCCATTACCCTCGGTCTGCGGCTGGCGTTCGCCACGCGGCGCGTCGTCACGACGGCCCTCGGAGCCGTCGCGGCGGCGGTTGCGACCGCCACGGCGCGAGCGGCGACGACGGCGCAGGCCTTCGCCTTCACCCGGCTGCCCGGGCTCGAGCTCGAAGTTTTCCGCTTCGCTGGAATCGACTTCGCCGTCTGACATCGTGCCTGCCGGCGCGCGGGCGATGTCGCCACCGATCTCGGCCATGACCAGCAGGCCGTCATCGGACGGCTGCGGCGCATTCGGATCGGTGATCGTGGAGGCGCCACGGCCGCGACGGCGACGCCGGCGACGACGGCGTCCGCCCTCGCTGTCATCCTCGCCCTCGACCTTGGCTTCGGCGCGACCCTCGCCACGACCTTCACCCCGGCCTTCGCCACGTCCCTCACCACGTCCCTCACCACGTCCCTCATCACGGCCTTCGCCGCGATGACGGCGCTCGTTGCCCTCGCGGGCGACCGGCGCGGCGACTTCTTCCTCGTCGTCTTCCTCTTCGATCTCGTCCTCGATCTCCTCATCGGCGATCGGGATGGAATCGACGCGGACCATGT
>JAQGKM010000318.1 GCA_028290125.1 Hyphomicrobiales bacterium
GATGCGCGTGCTTGAAACGGTCCATGTGAACTGCCGCGCCGCGATCGCGAGAATCTCGGCGAGGCCCAAACCTGTCACGATGACGAGAAGCGGTGTCGCCGGGTAGATAAAGCGCATCTCCTAGTGCGGAATCAATGAAAACGTCAGCCACACGGCGGCGGCGCAAGCGACGAAAAGTGGAATTCGCCGCGCGCCGACAATGAGGAATATCAAAATCGGCAGGATAGCGAGACCCAACTCGTGAAAGCTTTCAAGGGGGAAGAAGAGCCTCCGCTGCACGCCAAACTCGGAACTTCGGCCCTCGATGATGTTGGCCCAGACATTTTTCCAGACGGCCTGAAACGGGGTGCCGAGCGTGATCCAGTCGAGCAATCCCCCTGCCCCAACCGGAATCGCGGCGCCGGCAATGAGGACCAGCCATCGCTGACGCACGTGTGTGCGACAAGCACTCACTGCGATGACCAACAAGGCCAACGAGAGGTGAAACCGCAAAACGAAAATCAGGCCAAGGATCAGTCCGATCCAAAACACCCGTCGCCGCGCCTCGCTCTCGGCCGATGGGATGAACAGTGCGAGATAGGCCGCCAGTGCAAGGAGCGGCGCCGCGACTGCTTCAGTCAATGTGCGGGCGCCAAAATAGACGAGATCGGGCCAGACCACGCACGATCCACCGACGACAAAGGCGCCACTTAGCCCCTGAAATCGCTCCCCCACGCGAAAGCCGACATAGACGATCAGCAATGATGACGCCGCGAAAACCGAATACACGCCCGCGAGGTACACACGCGGCGACACTGAAATCGCACCAAATACTTTCATGACGCCGGCGATGAACGCCGGCAGCAGCCAAGACCGGATACCGTCGCGCCACTCCCAGGTGACGACACCCTGCCCGGTCCACAATCGATGCGCGGGCTCGAGAGTCTGGAAGACCTCGTCGGGCTGATGTGTGCTTCCCATCACCGCAACTTCGGTGAGCCGCAACGCATACGCTGTCAGAAGAAGGCTGAAGAGCACGACAGAGCGGGTTCTCGCATCCGGCGTGGCCCAGCTTCGCATCAGACCGACTTCATGAGTCATTTGCGATGCTCCCTGAAACATGAACGCTGCTATTGCGATCTGAAAACAGAATAGCGCAATAAGTCCCTGCAACAAAGACGCAAACTGTATTTAGGAGATGGCTCAGTAATTATGGAGCAGGTCAATGCTAATGTCGCATCGATCGTGTTTCTGTACAGAAACCGTCAGCGACTTAAAGCCAGGCCGCCCGTTCCGATTTCCCGAATCCCATGACAAGGAGCGCAGCGCGGGAAACAAGCGGCGCCTGCAGATATGCATACATCTTGCGGAACTCGGCATTCGCGCGTTCCGCCTCTTCGTCAGAAAGAAGTCGCGGAGTCGCGCCGATCGATGCGAGTGGCGCGAAGGCGAGCGCATAGGCCTCAAACATCTTGGGCCAGGGTTCAAGCCGAGCCTGCCATGGCTTCGGCGTACGATTGTAGTGCACCAGAACTGGTTCAATCGACCGGTCGGCATTCCAGACTTTCAACTGGGTCTGGAAGTTCCACTTCACGGAAAGCGGCAGGCGACGATCGCCGACGATGGCGTTCAACGCGCTCTGGTCGAAGTGCTTACAAAGCTCCGGTTTGGTTTTGTAAAACTGATAAGCGTCCCGGGCCACCTCACGCCATGTCTCACGCGAGACTGCGAACACACCGGCGTTGAAATAGCCGGTTTGCGGACGAAGGCCGAGACTCGCCATATAGGCGGACGCCACTTTCGCGGTATGCCCAACGCCCATCCTCGCGCGCAACGAGAGCGTATCGTCCGCCGCAGCGAATCGTCCAGCTGGCACCGGCGTCAGGATCAGTGCCGACGGATCCTGCGCGGGCCAGACATCACCATCGAGATAAACAATGTTTTGAATGCTATCTGGAAGCAGCCGCTCCATGAAGAAGCGACCGAACGTGCCGAGTGGCGTGTAGGTTTTCGAAAGCCGGTCCCGGTCGAGGTCCTTGAAGAATTCGTCCGGCATCGGCACGATTTTAACAGCGTGCGAGCCGAGCGCATCTCGCGCTCTCGCAAGCATGTCGTCGTCGACCCCGATGGTGAAGACGAAGATCTCGGCAACATCAGGCTTCACGAAATGCCGGATGCGCACCGCAGATGCGAGCGTCGGAACAAGAAAGCCCTGATCGGCTACGTAGCAGATCGCGTTTACCGCAGCCATGTTCACCGGTCCGCCTCAGCCGACACCGAGCTGACGTCTGGAATCATCCTGTGGTGCTGAAGGTCGCGCAACTGACACCCCACCAAGGCTGCGCCGCTCTAGTGAAAGACCCAAGGCTTGGGACGAGCCCCAAGGCCCTGGATCTCTCGCTTTTGAAAAGTCTTCGTCAGAACCGGAAATTCACGCCGGCACGCACGAGGTCAAAATTGTTCTTCTGCTTCACGGTGATCTGGTCACCGCCGCCATAGATGCCGCCAGCCGTTTGGCCGACCGTGGCATTCGGAGCATTGGCGATCGTCGTGAACGTCTGCGACGTCCGGCCGAAATCAACATGCAGATATTCGAGCTTGAGCGAGATTGCATTGGTGACGGCGTATTCGGCGCCGGCGCCAAGCGCCCAGCCGACCTTCGAATTGCTGCCATTGGAACCAAGGCTGCGGGTCGGGTTCGTCACGAAGCTGCCGCTGGCGACGAACGGAGCGCTCGTTGTCGTCGTCTCGAAGATTTCGCGCTGATCGACCGAATAGCTTTGCTTGCCGCTGAAGGCGACGCCGCCGGTTCCATAGACAAGCACGCGATCGAACGCGAAGCCGAGGCGCCCGCGCGCGGTCCCGAACCAATCGCGGGGGCTGCCACTGCGGAGGGCGAAGTCGACGCGATTGTCATATCCGGGCGTCAGATTGGCTGGCGCCGGGAATATTCCTGCGCCGGACGTGGGACGACGGAGATAGTTGATATCCGCTTCGACGCCCGCGACGAACGAGCCGAACTGCATGTTGTAGCCAGCCGTCACGCCGCCCGTAAACGGCGTCGAGTCATTGCCCGACGATCCCGTGTAGATGGTCAGCGGCACGGACGACGACAACGAGGGATCGCGCTTGACGTTGAATCCGGCGCCGGCGTTGAGGCCGAGATAAAAGCCGGTCCATGTGAATACGGGAGCCGCGACGAAGGGAGCCGGCGCGACACGGGACGGCAGATCAGCTGCGAGAGCGATGCCGGCGTTGCCGATCAAGGCGAGTGTGATGATCTGAGTACGCAACATGGAAGTCCTTGATGCTGAAATTGTCTGGATCTCAGGATTACTCAAAAACAGCTTCATAGCCACCTCTTCCCGACAAGTTTGGCCAGCCGTGGCTATGCTGCCACAGGTCGCGGCTGACCTTGCGTCAAGCCAGAGCTTTGCAACACGTCACTAGCGAGTGCTTCCGGCGATTGCGGATGAAACGGCGCCATCGGCCTCGATGAGCGAAACGACGACGCCATCCGACAGACCCGGCACTTCGATTCTTTTCAAAATATGGACTTGCCCGATGAGAGTTTGCGGCGGAATACCCAGCCAGTTTACAAAGATGGCTCTTCCGCCACTCCGGAGCATGGACAAAGCTTCCTCGGGATTAACATCGATCTTCGGCGCGAAGCCGGACGTCCAACGCTCATCCTTGGTCGTCCGGAGGGTCGCGATCTGAAGCTTGCAACGGGAGATCTCACAATAGCGTTCGAGCGCGAGCCCTGCCCCGCGACCTTCCACCAGCACCAACCCATCAGGGTCGACGCGTTCGATCGAGCGGACGACTTCGGCCCATGGGTCGCCAAAGCTTGTACGGAGCCATAGCGCATAGTTGACCGCAGAGATCGACAGGGCGATGGCGACAGCTATTTGAATCGCCTGCCTGGTTGGAAGCGCGCACAGCCCTGCGGCTACAAGGAGAAAGAAGGGAGCGCTCATCCAGAAGATCGTGCGCGGCACGTAGATCGGCGTGCTCTGGCTGGCGACGAAGAAGATGATCGGCGCGGCGATCACGATGAAAGCCGGCAGAGAGGCGCGCTCACGCCACTTGTAGACGGCCCACGCGATGAGCCCGGCGGCAAATGCCGCGACGATAAAGCGACTGACCCCGATTTCCCACGGGAACCAGGCTTCAAGCGTCAGCCGGATGGCATATGGCAGGGGCGGCTTCACGATCCAGGAGAAATTGAGCCGCGGCATCATCAACTGCAGGATCGTGATCCGCACCCACCAGGCCCACAGACCCAAGATGATGAGATTGGCGATCGAGGCATGCAGGACAGCGCTTCGCGTGATCGACCGATCTCTCATCAGCGCCCAGAGCAGCCAGACGTTCGCGAGCAGCGGAAGCACGAAAAGGGTTGTGTGGCAGTAAAGCGCCACCACGTTCGAAACGACGAACATGCCCCACGTCGCAAGAAGGCGCTTTCGCTCACGCCCACGATACTGATGCGCAGCATGACGCACGCGAGGAACACGGCGAGCGACGCGGTGTAACCAAGCGAATAGCCGCGAACCTGCTGCCCGAAGAAAACGTTTTGTGCTGAGACAGCCGTAAGCGCGGCAGCTGTCAGGCCGGTCGTGACGTTGAAGAGTCTTGTCCCAAGGAGGAAGATCAGCACGATGCCGGCGCAGCTGAATATGATCGGCAGGATTCGCATGGCGAAGTCGCTGTCGCCGACCGCGTCCGTCCACAGGCCAAGGAGCGCATAGAAGAGCGGCGGATTGGTCTCGCGAACCATCCAGTCGCTCCAGAGAGTGGCGATGGGCACGCGCGCGAAATGGACCGATGCGATCTCGTCGATGAACATCGACTCTCTCTCGCCCCAGATCCGCAACGCGAACGCCGCCGCGACGATCAGAACGAGCAAGAACCATTGGCGACGGGTCGCCTGGTCGTGCAGGGCACGGT
>JAQGKM010000342.1 GCA_028290125.1 Hyphomicrobiales bacterium
GCGTCGCGCTCCAGACGCAGCAGCGTGAGGCCGCCCCCGTTCGCGCCCGGCAGATGCGCCGCGCCGCTCACTTCGAAGGGCGACGACAGCGCGATCGACATGGCGCGGATCGCTTCCGCATCGTCCAGTCCGTCGAGCGCAAGGCTCGCCTCAGCCGGGGGCTTCGGCAGCAGCTTGAAGGTCACTTCCGTCAACAGGCCGAGCGTGCCGTGCGCGCCGCAAGACAGCTTCACGAGGTCGAGCCCGGTGACGTTCTTCATCACGCGCCCGCCCGACTTGATCGCCTCGCCGCGTCCGTTGACGAGGCGTATGCCGATCAGCGAATCGCGTGCGGCGCCGGTCTGGATGCGGCGCGGCCCCGAGATGTTGCAGGCCGCGATCGCCCCGATGGTCGGCTCGCCCTGTGTGCCGTAGATCGCACGGTAGTCGACCGGCTCGAACGGCAGCATCTGGCCTTTTTCGGCAAGCGCCGCCTCGATCACCGACAGCGGCGTGCCGGCCTTCGCCGCCATGACGAGTTCGGCGGGTTCGTAGATCGTGATCCCGGTCAGCTTGCGCGTCGACAGCACGGCGTCGCAGGGCGCGTGGCGGCCAAGCCCGCTGCGCGTGCCGCCGCCCTGGATGGCGAGCGTCTGCCGGTCGGCGCGCGCCTGCGTGACGATGGCGCAGGCTTCGGCCTCGCTGGCCGGCTGCAAGATGTGTGAATCGTGCGTCACGCCGCGTCCCTGCCGTCGAGTGGGAAGACCTTGGCGGGATTGAGCAGCCATTGCGGATCGAACACCGCGCGCACGCGCATCTGCTGGTTGAGGTCTTCCGGATTGAACTGGAAGCGCATCAGGTCGCGCTTCTCGATGCCGACTCCATGTTCGCCGGTCAGACAGCCGCCGACTTCAACGCAGAGTTTCAGCAGGTCCATCCCCGCCTCCTCGGCCTTGCGCGCGTCCTCGGGGTCGTTGACGTTGTACATGATCAGCGGATGCATGTTGCCGTCGCCCGCGTGGAACACATTGGCGACGCGCAGGCCGTAGCTCGCGCAGATTTCCGCCGTGCGCTTGAGCACGTAAGTGAGCTGGCCGGTCGGCACCGTGCCGTCCATGCAGATGTAATCGGCGATGCGGCCCGTCGCGCCGAAGGCCGACTTGCGGCCTTTCCAGATCAGCGCCGTCTCCATCGCCGACTTGCTCTCGCGCACCACCTGCACATTGTGCTCATGGGCGATGTCGACGATGCGCTTCAGCTGCGCATCCATCTCGACGCCAGAGCCTTCGACCTCGATGATCAGCATGGCGCCGACATCGAGCGGATAGCCGGCTTTCGCAAAGGCCTCGCAGATGATGATGGCTTCCTGATCCATGAATTCCATCGCGACCGGGATGATGCCGGCGCCGATCACCGCCGCCACGCAGGCCGCGGCCTCTTCGCTCGTTGCGAAGCCGAACAGCACGGGGCGCGCATCCTCCGCCATGCGCAGGATGCGCACGGTCGCCTCCGTCACAATGCCGAGCTGGCCTTCCGAGCCGACGATCAAACCGAGCAGATCGAGTCCCGGCGCATCCAACGCGTCGCCGCCAATGTCGAGGATCGTGCCGTCCATCTGCACGAGCCGCACGCCGAGCACGTTGTTGGTTGTCACGCCATATTTCAGGCAATGCGCGCCGCCGGAATTCATCCCGATATTGCCGCCGATCGTGCAGGCGAGTTGCGACGACGGATCGGGGGCGTAGAAGAAGCCTTCGGCCGAGACGGCTTCGGTGATCGACAGATTAGTGACGCCCGCCTGCACGCGCACGGTGCGGCCCGGAAAGTTGACGTCGAGAATCTTGTTGAGCTTCGAGAGGCCGAGCACGATGGCGTCGGGCTGCGGAATGGCGCCGCCCGACAGCGACGTGCCGGCGCCGCGCGCCACGACTTTCACGCCATGCTCATGACAATAGCGCAGCACGGCTGCGACCTCCTCGGTCGTGCGCGGCAGAGCGACGGCGAGCGGCACGTGGCGATAGGCGGTGAGCGCATCGGTCTCGAAGGCGCGGCGCTCGTCGAGCGTGACGATCAGGCCTTCGAACGGCAGCAATTGCCCCAGGCCCGCGATGATCTCGTCGCGACGCGCGAGGATGCCCTGGTCTGGAACGGGAAAAGGAATCGACATGATTTCCGCCCTGAAAAAATGCGCCCGCCCTGTGCCGGACGCTGGCCCTTGCGGGCGAGACTAGCGGATCGCCCTACGCTCCGCGACCCTGACCAATGTCGCGGGCGCCCGCCTCAGTCGCTGTGGGCGCGGCGGATGCGCCGGACGATCAGCGCGATGCCCACCAGCGCCACCGGCACGGCGAGCGCGGTGGCGACGCCGGCCTCCATCTTCATCCAGCCGGTCTCGTGCAAGGCCTTGAACACGTAGGAAGCGAGGCTCACCACGTAGTACGAGATCGCCGCGACCGAGAGCCCTTCAACCGTCTGCTGCAACCGCAGCTGCATCCGCGCGCGATCGTTCATGGAGCGCAGCAGGTCCCGGTTCTGGCGCTCGATTTCGACGTCGACGCGGGTGCGCAGCAGGTTGGCGGCGCGCGCCAGCTTCACCGAGAGATCGGCCTGGCGCTCCTGCAGCATCTGGCAGGTGCGCATGGCCGGCTGCAGACGCCGCGACAGGAAGGCCGAGAGCGTCTGGCGCATGCCGGTCGGCTGCTCGCCGATGGCCGCCAGCCGCTGCGTGACGATGCTGTCGTAGGCGCGGCTCGCGCCGAAGCGGAAGGCCGCGCGGGTCGCCTCGGCTTCGGCCTTGGCGGCGAGCGCGGTCAGCCGCTCCAGCAGCGCATTGTCCTGATCGAGCCCACCGCCACTGGCCATGGCGGACGAGATCGACGCCAGCGCGGCTTCCGCCTCGCCAACCACGGGCGCAAGGCGCTGGGCCGCCGGGAGGCCGAGCAGCGCCAGAACGCGATAGGTTTCGATCTCCAGCAGCCGCACCGCAAGCGCGCCGGCGGAGGCCGGATCGAGCCCGAGATCCAGCACGAGGATGCGGACGAAACCGTTGACGGGCAGGAAATCGCAGGCGACCAGCGCCCGCCCGCCGATCACCGAAGAGGCCGCGAGGCTGGCGGGATCGAACAGCCGCTCGTCGAGCGCAGGCTCGCCATTGGGCTTCATGATGTGCAGATCGACCGAGACGAGATGCCGTCCCGGCTGCGGCAGGCGCGCGAACACCGACGGCACGCCGCTGGCTGCTGGCGTGAAGGGCGCCGCCGCGTCGCCCGCCTGCTCCAGCGTGTAGGTGGTGAATTCGCTGTGCTGCTCGAAGCGCAGCGACTGGCCGCCGAGCGTCACCCGGAAATGCTTTGTGCCGGCTTCGGGCCCATGCAGGCCGTGCTCCGTGCAGAACTCCGCCAGCGCGGCGCGGGCCGCCGCCGCCTCCTGCGCATCCGTCATGAAGGCGAAATGCAGCAGCCGCGCGGGCGTCGTCACCGGGTGAAATGGCCGCGCATGAACCTCGCCCAGCACCGCCGCGCGTTCGGGATGCGGCGCTGGCGCCGGAAAGAGTGAGTTGGCGACGATCATGCAAGCCCCCTGGCAGTCCCGCCAACATTGCGGCGCCGCTAGAGAGACGCAAGGCGCCTTTGTGAGGGGTGGCCCACAACCGACGCGTGGCGTCCCCCTCCCCCCTGCGGGGAGGGGCTAGGGGTGGGGGTCGATGAGTCTCTCCGCATTTCGATGCGGCCCCGCGCGCACACGGCGAGCCCCCACGACCCCACCCGCTCGGGCTTCGCCCGAGTCGCCCTCCCCGCAAGGGGGAGGGAGTTTCCGTTGCGCTTGTCATCAAGATGCATCTCGCGTGGCGTCCCCCTCCTCCCTGCGGGGAGGGGCCAGGGGTGAGGGTCGACGAGTCCTTCTGCATTTCGATGCAACGCTCTGCGCTCCCCGCGACATTGGTCGTCTTGCGCGAGCCCGCACATTTCTTCACCTTGCGGCCCAGCCCGACCTGCGGGCGAACAGCTTCTGGAGACTGCCTTGGCCGATGGCCTTCCCGCCCGACCCCGCGTCGGGCTCTTCGCGACCTGCCTCGTCGACCTGTTCCGCCCGTCTGTCGGTTTCGCGGCGGCAAAACTGCTGGAGGATGCGGGCTGCGAGGTGATCGTGCCGACCCAGACCTGCTGCGGCCAGCCGGCGTTCAACTCCGGCGACCGGCGCACCGCGCGCGATCTCGCGCTGCAGGTGATGGACGCCTTCCAGGGCTGCGACTTCATCGTCGCGCCGTCGGGCTCCTGCGGCGGTATGATCGCGAAACATTATCCTGAACTGTTCGACGAGCCGCAGCTCGCCAACCGCGCCCGCGATTTTGCCGGGCGCACGCATGAGCTGGTGAGCTTCCTCACCGACGTGATGCGCATCACCGCGGTCGACGCCGACTTCGCCGGCCGCGTCACCTATCACGATTCCTGTTCGGGGCTTCGCGAACTCGGCGTCCAGAAACAGCCGCGCCAGCTGCTCGCCAGCGTGCGCGGACTGGAGCTCGTCGAGATGACGGAGAGCGACGTCTGCTGCGGCTTCGGCGGCACATTCGCGGTGAAATATGGCGAGATTTCCGACGCCATCGTCAGCAAGAAAGCCGCGCATGTCGAAGAAGCCGGCGCGCCGCTGCTGCTCGCGGGCGATCTCGGCTGCCTGATGAACATGGCGGGAAAACTCTCGCGCCAGGGCAGCCGCATGCAGGTGCGCCATGTCGCCGAAGTGCTGGCCGGCCTCACCGACGAACCGCCGATCGGCGTTCCCCGGGAGACACGCGCATGACGCTGCACCCCACCACGCCCGCCTTCAAGCAGAATGCGCATGACGCGCTGCATGACACGGAACTGCAGAAGGCGCTCGGCCATGTGCAGGGCGGCTTCATCTACAAGCGCCAGTCCGCCGTGGATCGCCTGCCCGAGTTCGAGACGCTGCGCGACGCCGCGCGCGACCT
>JAQGKM010000420.1 GCA_028290125.1 Hyphomicrobiales bacterium
CGGCGTGGTCCGAACCCTTCAGGAAATAATCCGGGCGATCGTAAGGATTGAGCGGCTCGATCAGCAACGTGACGCTGGCGCGCTCCGCCTTTTCGCAAGCGTCGCTCATATTGGCGAGGAAGGTCGCGCGCGCGGCGTCGGGCGAAACGCCGTTGAGCACGCCGGACAGACAATGCAGCGTCTTGGCGCCAAGCTCATGCGCATATTCGAGACCGCGCGCGACGCTGTCGGCGAACGCCTGCTCGCGCCCGGGCAAAGCCGCAAAGCCGAACACGACCGCGCCGCCCGGCGGCGCATTGATGCCGGTCATCGGCACGCCAACATCCTTCAGCCGCTTGCGAATGTCCTGCGCTGGAATGTCGTAGGGAAATTGGCACTCGACGGCCTCAAACCCGGCCCGCGCCGCCGCGTCGATCCGGTCGAGGAACGGCGATTCGCAAAACAGCATCGAGATATTGGCGCAAAAGCGGAGATGACGATCCATGATGCGCGACCTTAGCAAAGCCGCGTCGCGCGGCCAATGCTCAGGGCGGCGCGCCTGCGTCGGTTTCGAAATCGACCCCGATCCGATCGCCGCTGCGCCAGCGCACGCGGGCGCCGTGGAGCCGGTTGCGCGATGGAATTTCAAGTTGAAAACGGTCGGGCGCGTTGGCGACGCCCGAACCCCTCAGGCAGGCGCCCAAATCTGACAGGTCGCGGACATCGCATTCGAGCAAGGGGCCCGCGCTATTGCAGGAAATGCGCCCCAGCAGGAGCGTGCGCCGGCGTCGGTCGCCCCGCCGCTCGTCGGGTTTGGTTTCGGAAATGATCATGATGAAAACGGGCTCGGGCTGAAAACAATTTCAACCTGCCCCCCGCAGCCCAACAAAGACCTGACAAGATCTCGCGGATTTTCAATATCGAGACGAGACGCGAGCCAAGCTCCCGCGCACGCTTAGCTTTTTACTTGATAAAAAATTTGGTCAGCGCTGCCACTCGGAATGGCCGAGATCCGTCAGGCGGCGCACGAGGTCGGCCACGCGCCGCCTGAGCACGGCGTTTTCGTTGCGCAACGAATAGAGCTCGTCGGCTGCCGTTCCCTGTTCGACGGCGGCCTTGACGCTGTCATCGATGAACTGGACGCCGGCGGCGTCCTTGGTGCGCCAACGCAACATGACGCGGTAGGTCTTGTTGCGCGTCGGCACCTCAAGATCGAAGGCGCCGGGCAGGCTCAGGCCCTCGTTCAGCGTCAGCCTTGCGCCGGTCTCGGAAATATTTCGGATCTGGCAATCGATCGCCGAGCGGCCGCCGTTGAAAATGGCGCGGGCGCCAAGAATCGTCCGCACGCGCTCGGCGCGCGCGGGGGTGCTTTTCTCGACGACGGTTTCCTGCTCTCGACTCATGAACGTGACCTACAACTTGACCTGAGTCGCAAGTGTGGACCAACAGCTTTGACAAAGACTTAATTTCCGCCAAAAACCTTTGAATATCAACAGTTACGCTTAGTCCTAGCGGCGGTCTTTCGGCCAGCTTCGTTGCACCGCCGCAGCGGCCGCGACCAGCGCCAGGGCGACCACGGCGAACACGCCGCCAACGCCCGTGAAAGCCGCGAGCAGGCTGGCCGAAAACGGCAGCACGACCTGCCCCACCCGGTTGCCCGTGAGCCGCAGCGACAGCGCGGTCGCCCGCACATTGGCGGGCGCGAGCTCGACCATGCCGGAAAAGGCCAGCGTCGAGGAGGCGCCGAGCCCGTAGCCGATCGCGACCGAGGCGATGTAGAGCATCCAAAGCGGCGCGGGGAAGGCCAGCACGACAAGCCCCGCGGCGGCGAGCAGCATCGAGCCGATGGTCAGCGGAATGCGGCCGAAAATGCGGAACAGGCTCACATAGGCGAAACGCGAGGCCATGGAGGCGATGGCGCGCACCATGAGCAGCCAGCCGATCTGGCTCGCGTCGATGTGCCGCTCGGCGCCGAGCAGCGGCATGTAGACAACCATCAGGTCGAACACCGTCACGGTCATGACGCTGGCGAAGACGATGGCCGGCAGGCCCTTCAGATTGAAGATGGCGAGCACGCCGAGGCGCTCCTCATCCGCCGCGCGCGGCGGCTTCGGCGGCGCGCTGCGCAACGTCAGGCTCGTCACGAGGCTCGCGAGCGCGACGAAGACGCCGAGCAGGAAAAGCAGGTTGGTCGGCGCGACGCGCGCGTCGCCGGCGGCGAGGCCCATCACGAACGGCCCAAGCCCCTGCCCCACCGCAAGGCCCATCATGTAATAGCCGAACACGGCCTCGCGGCTCTTCGGCCCCGCAGTGCGCACCGAGATGACCTGATGGGCCGCCATGCAGAGCAGGTGCCCGATGCCAAGGACGACATTGGCGAACAACAGCTGAAATTTGCCGTCGGGCGCCAGCCACAGCATCAGGCTGCCGATGAGGATGAAGACAGCGCCGCCCTGCGCCGCGCGGCTGTCGTGGCCGCGATCCATCATCTTGCCGATCGGGATGGCGAACAGCACCGGCAACATGGCGAAGCTGGCCGCGATGATGCCGATCCACACGACCGGGATCTCGATCTCGAGCGCACGATAGGACGTGCCCACGCGCACCAGCGGGATGATCATCTGCACGAGAACGGAATGAAGAAAAAGCGGGACGAGAAGCCAGACATCTATGTCGTGGTCGTGCTTGCGTCCGAACAAGGTCGAGCCCTCTGCTTTCTTCTTCCCCCGTGTCTAGAGCAGTGGCCCGCCGATGCAAGCGGAGGCGGCGTCAACCCTGCGCATTGCGCAGCTTGAAGCCCGCCGCCACCAGGACGATGCCGAACAGGATCGCGTAGGCGCCGAGCCACCAGGCGAGCACGACGGTGCCGACGAGCGGCGCGGCGATCAGCATCACGCCCCACACCATCGAGAGGATGCCGCCGAGCGCCAGCCAGAGCCGCCCATGCGGCGGACTGAAGCGAAACGCCGCCGCCAGCAGAAAGCCGCCCGACATCAGCGCCCAGACGCCGGTGACGATCACGAAGGCGAGGATCGCGCCGGCCGGGAACGCGAGGGCGAGAACGCCCATCGCGAGGCTCAGCACGGCTTCCGCCAGCAGGAACCACCAGCGCCCATCGGCATGCGACATGCGAAAGGCCGTGAACAGACCGATGACGCCATCGACGATCAGGTAGACGGCGAACAGCAGCGCCAGCGACAGCAGCAAGGCGCCGGGCGACACGAAGGCGATGACGCCGAACAGGATGGCGATGACGCCACGCAGCGCCAGCGTCCACCAATGCGCCGCCATCGCGCCGCCAAGCGATCCGGGCGCCGGAGGCGTCCGCAGAGAGCCTTGGTCCTCACCCGATATCGCCATGTCCGCCTCCCTGCTTCGTCATGCGCCTTTGTGCACGGACTCGACCAGCGCCTTGAACCGGTCTGCCATCTGCGCCCAGCCGTCGTGAAAACCCATCTTCTCGTGCGCGTCGCGATCCTCTGCCGTCCAGTGCAGCGCGCGCGCGACGTAGAGCGTCTGCTCGCCCTGCGGTTCGAAGGTCGTGACGCAGGTCATGAATGCTTTGCGCGACGGCACCCAGGCGCGCACATAGGCGTCGGTGAAGACGAGCCGCTGCGGCGACACGTCGAGGAACACGCCTTCGGACGGAAACTCCTTGTCGTCCATTTTCATCAGGAGGCGAAAGACGCCGCCCGGACGCAGGTCCATTTCGCATTCCGGCACGCTCATGCCATGCGGCCCCCACCAATGGGTGATTTGCGCGGGATCGGTCCATACGCGGAACGCCGTCGCACAGGGCGCGGCGATGGTGCGCGATACTGAAAGTTCAAAGCCGTTGGTATCATCGCTACGCGCATTCACGAGCATTCTCCGGATCATGACGGTTGGAGGCATCGGGCGCGAAGCATGCCCGTAGCTTTCCTCGAAAATCGAAAATTCCGGTCAAAGTTGCAGCGCAGCCGCTCATTGCGGCGCGCTGACGCCCTTGCGCAAGTCGGCCACGAGTTCAGGCGGCGCCGCATACAGCCTTGTGACAAGCGCCTGCACGTCGTCGCCGCTTTGCGGCATGACATCCAGACTGGCCTTCTCGGCTTCCGCGCGCAATTCGGAATCGTTCAGCACGTCGAGAAAAGCCTTGCGAAGAGCCGCGACACGTTCGCCCGGCGCGCCCGGCGGCAGGAAGAACGGACGGCTGATCGAGCCCTGCTGCAGGAAGACGTCCATCGCCTGCTTCTGCCGATCGGTGCGGGCGAAATCCATGATCAGCGGCACGCCGGCGGACTTCAGCACGGGAATGCTCTTGGTGTCCTGCTGCACCAGCACCTTCACCAGCGAATCGGGCTTCATCACATCGGGATATTGCTGCCTGGCGCTCGACCAGAGCAGGCCGCAGACGCCCTGCACCTCGTTGCGCTGGATCGCGAGGCTCACTTCGTTCGAGCCCTTGTAGCCGGCGATCAGTTTGAGCTTCACGCCGAGGATGTGCTTTTCCATCACCGGATAATCGACGAGCGCGCTGCCCGGTCCGGTGCCGCCGACGACGAGCTCCTTGTCGAATAGGTCCGCATAGGATTGCACGCCGGCGTCCTTGCGCGTGATGCAGACGGAGGTGTCCGCATTGGCGTTGCCGAGGAAGTTGAACTTGCGCGGATCGTAGGTCGAAAGATCGGCGCCGCTCATCAACGGATCGAACAGGGCGGTCGACAGCACGACCGCCATGGCGGTGCCGTCCTTCGGCGCCAGCGAATACATGTGGCGCGCCGCCGCGAGGCTGCCAGCGCCGGGCATGTTCTGCACGACGATCGAGGGCGCGCCGGGAATGTGCCTGGCGAAATGCCGGCCGAGCAGACGCGCGTAGAGATCCACGCCGCCGCCCGAAGCCGAGCCGGCGATGATCGTCACGGTCTTGCCCTTGTAGAAGGCGGCGGCGTCCTGCGCTGTCGCATGAGGGAGGCTGGCGGCCATGGCGGCGGCGGCGAGCAATGCAGTGGACAACAGGCGCATGAATCCTCCCTCGACGTCGGCCCTTTGCGGGCTCTCGCGCCATTGTGCAGCAATGGCGCGAGACGTCAAAGAGAGAGCGGGCGGGGAGTGGCGATCAGCCCTTCACGTCGGCTTCCGGACGATCATGACCGGAGGCGATCTCCTGTTTCCAGTGGCCATCCTTGTCGGCATAGGAAATGCCGGTGTCTTCGCCCGGGATGGCCTGCTCGCGCGCGGCGCGCTCGGCGGCCTTGCGGGCTTCATCGTGGCTCGCGAAAGTTTCCGACCATGCGCCATCGACGCGATAGGCCCAGCCGCCGTCATGTTCGGCGATCTCGTAAACGACCTTGGTCATGAAGCTTCCTCCTGAAAATGGTGCGCGATCGCGCAGGGAGGAAACAGCCCGGATCGCGGGCGGTTCCGCCGGAGCCTGCGCCGCGGCGGAACCTTGGCCTATTCGGCGGCCGGACGGTGCGCCTGCTCCTGCACCAGGACGTTGACGAGGCTGAGCGGAGACTCCGTCTCCTCCAGCATGCCCCAGCTCTTGACCCACTCGGCCGTGCGCTCAAGCTCGGCCTGCGGGATCGGCGCCGGATCGCAGACGACGATGCGGCCCGCGCGCAGGTCGGCGCTCGTCAGCTTGGCGATCTCCGGGTCCTTCGCCTTGTGGTAGTCGATGAAATACTGGAGGTACTTCGTCTTGTCGGCGTTGATGCGCTTCACCGCTTCCTTCACGGCGCGGTTGAAGCGCGCATAGGTGTCGGCGTCGACCTTGTCGGAGGCGACTTCGGTGCCGTGGTAGAAGGCCGAGCAGATCACGCGGCAGCCGTTCTTTTCGGCGAGCGAGATGTAGGGCTCCGTCAGCGTCGCGGCTTCGATCGTGCCGTTCATCATGGCGTTGTAGCGGTTGCGCGAGCCCGACGGCGCCGGCACGACCTTGATGAGATCGCGCGGCAGGAAGCCGCTCAGCAGATGCAGCGCGAGGTAATGCGTGCCGGCGTAGAACGGCACGCCGACCGTCTTGTTGGCGAGCTGCTGCGCCGTATAGACGTCACTGTCTGGGCGCACGACGATCGCCGCATATGTCACGATGCCGCGACGGCCGAGCTGGCGCGAGCCGACGCTGGTGTCTTCCACGCGACAGTAATTGCCCCATTCGCAGGCGTTGTACATGTCCGCCTTGCCCTGCTCGAGCAGCTTGCCGTGGCTGCCGAACGGATTGACGCCGAGCGGATTGCTGGCGTCCTTGGCGACTTCCTTGACGCCGGCCTCATCGCGGTCGGCCCATTCGATCTCGATGCCTTCCTGTTCGAAAAGTCCCTCGTTATAGGCCACAAGTTCGGGAAGCCCCTGGAAGGGCGATGTGGATTCGAGCACCAGTTTCTTCATGGCTTGGAGTCTCCCGCGTGGGTTTTCGAATGCGTCGCCCGTCGTCTCCCACATCGCGACGGGCACATGGACAAGAGGCGCTCACCGTCCCGCGATGATCGTCTTGGTTTCGTTCACCAGCTCGCGCGGCGTCGCGAAGGACTTGCGCAGTAGCGCCTCGACATCTTCGGCGTTCGTTGGATTGACGTCTTCGTTGAGCGCCTTGCGATCGGCAAGGAAGCCCGGATCGGTCATGGTTTTCTCGAAGGCCGCGCGCAACGCCTTCACGCGGTCGGCCGGAAGGCCGGGCGGTGCGAAGAAGGGACGCCCCATGATCTGCGAGCCGACGACGAGGCCGAGGATCTGGCGTTGCCGGTCCGTCGTCGCCAGCTCCATGATGGAGGGCGTATCAGGCAGTTTTGGCGAACGCTCGACCGTCAGCGCGACGAGAAACTTCACGCGATGGCTCGTGACCCATTCGGGCTTGGCGGTCGTGAGGCTCGAATAGGACCAGCCGCAGCGTCCATCCACCTCGCCGCGCTCGACCGCCAGCATGGCCTCGGCGCCGGCCGGATATCCGTTGACCAGCCGCGCCTTGGTGTTGAAGAGCGCGTTCAGCACCTTCGTGAACATGTCTTCGTCGGAGCCCGGACCGAGGCCCGCCAGCGTGAAGGGAATGGCCTGCGCATCCGCCATCGTGCGGACGTTCGGATTGTTCATGACGCCGCAGACCGTGAGGTCCGTCGCGCCGTTGCCGATCCATGTCAGCTTTAGCGGATCGAACGCGGAACTCGGCGTGCCGGCGAGCAATTCCATGACGGGCGCACGCGCGAGCGCGAAGACCGTTCCGTCCTTCGGGGCGACATTCGCGATGTAATTGGTGGCCGTGAGACTGCCGGCGCCGGGCATGTTCTGCACGACGACGCCGGATGCGCCGGGGATGTGGTTGCGCACGAACTTTGCGAAGCCGCGCGCGTAGACATCGAAGCCGCCGCCTGCGGAATAGCCGACCACCAGCGTGACGGTCTTGCCTTTGTAGAAGTCGTCGCCTGTTTCGGCGCGAAGCGGCGGTGGAGCCCCGGCCATCATGGTGGCGACGAGACAAGCGGGCAGGAGTTTATGCCATGCGGCCTTGACCATTCAGGTTCTCCTGTCGCTGCAGATGCAGACGGGACCCAAAACGAAGTCGTCCTGTTCCCGGGAAAGGTCCCAGAAAAAGAACATTGCGACAAGCGCGGATTCGCGGCTGCGGCTGCGCAGGACTTCACCCGCTGCACGAGGCGCAGGCGCCGGGCGAGCGCCGGCCAAGCAGCGGCCCTTCAATTGCGAGCAGAGTCAGCACGTCTGCTTGTCCCTGCAACACAGCCTCTTATCGCAATCCCAACAAGCGGGATTTGGCGCGGTCGTTTTTTCGGCAGAATATTTTGCGGTCGCGTGCGCCTTTTCGGGCTCGAACCGCTTATGCTCGATGTCAGCAGAAGGCCTGTCCGATGATGTTTGCTTTCGACAATTCCTATGCCCGCCTCGGCGACACGTTCTTCACGCGCGTGCTGCCGACGCCGGTAGCTGCGCCACGGCTCCTGAAACTCAACCGACGGCTTGCGCTGGACCTTGGCCTCGATCCCGATGCGCTGTCGTCACCCGCGGGTGTGGACGTGCTCGCGGGCAATCGCATGCCGGCGCAATCCGAGCCTCTGGCGCAAGCCTATTCGGGACATCAGTTCGGACATTTTAATCCCGCCATGGGCGACGGTCGCGCGATCCTGCTGGGCGAGATCGTCACGCCCACGGGCGCGCGGCGCGACATCCAGCTGAAAGGCTCCGGGCCGACGCCCTATGCCCGCCGCGGTGATGGCCGCGCGGCGCTGGGGCCTGTGCTGCGTGAATATATCGTCGCCGAGGCCATGCAGGCGCTCGGCGTCCCGACCACGCGGTCGCTCGCCGTGGTGGCGACGGGCGAGCAGGTCTATCGCGAGACGGCCCTGCCGGGCGGCGTGCTGACGCGCGTGGCGGCGAGCCACATTCGCATCGGGACCTTTCAGTATTTCGCCTCACGCGGTGACCTCGCCGGCTTGCGCGCGCTCGCCGATCACGTGATCGCCCGCCATTATCCGGAGCTCGCCGGCGCGGCGGACCCGTATGCGGGCCTGCTCGACGGCGTCATCGAGCGGCACGCGAAGCTCATCGCGCAAGGGCTTTGCATCGGCTTCATTCCTGGCGTGATGAACACCGACAACATGCCCGTCTCGGGCGAGTCGATCGACTACGGTCCTTGCGCCTTCATGGAGGCCTACGATCCCGGCGC
>JAQGKM010000372.1 GCA_028290125.1 Hyphomicrobiales bacterium
CGCGCGGGATCCGCCAGCACATCGTCGACGGCCTGCCGAACACCGGGAAAATCCGGATTGGTGAAATCATCGACAAGAATGAGTCCACCGGGCGCGAGACAGCCTTCGGCTTTGACGATGTCATTGATCGTGTGTTGTCTCGTATGACACCCGTCGACGCTAAAGATGCGCACCAGACCCGTCCTGGAAAGCACATCGGATGGGACCAGTTGCAGGGAGTCCTTCTGCAAGACATGGATATGGGAGCGTTCCGCGAGATGACGGTCGACATTGTCTTCGAATTCGGGTCGCAGATGATCGCTCTGCAGTCGGACACCCATGCCCGACTGATCAATGTTGAAATCCTGATTTTCGAAAACATCAATCGCAATGGCTTGTTCATCGCCGCTGAGAAGCTTGCAAAGCAGAATGAAGAATTTGCCGTGAAGCACGCCGATTTCGGCGATCGCGCCGGTGTAACCGTGCTGGCGCTGTATCTCGGAGAGCATCAGAAACAGGTGCGCTCCATCTCCGCCCCAACCTTGAATCTCTTTCACAGGCTCGAAGAGCGACGCAGCCTTGTTCCACAATTCTGATCCGAACTCGTTCATGATCGCCCCATCTAGATCAACGGATATCTTGCGTCATCAAACCCGGTTGTAGGCATCCTCGACACGGATGATGTCGTCTTCGCCGAGATAGCTGCCGGTCTGCACTTCGATCAGTTCGAGCGCGATCTTGCCGGGGTTGGCGAGACGGTGCAGGCAACCCATCGGCAGGTAGATCGACTCGTTCTCGTGCACGAGACGCATCTCGTCGTCGACCACCACCTCCGCCGCGCCGCGCACGACGATCCAGTGTTCCGCACGGTGATGGTGCTTCTGCAGCGACAGGCGTCCGCCCGGCTGCACGACGATGCGCTTGACCTGATGGCGTTCACCCGCGTCGAGGCGCTGGTAATAGCCCCACGGTCGATGGACGCGCGTGTGGGCCTGCGCCTCAGGCCTTTTCAAGCGCGTCAATTCCGCCACGATATCCTTCACGCGTTCAGCCTCGTCGGCGCTCGCAACCAGCACGGCGTCGGGCGTGACGATGACAATAACCTCGGTGAGGCCCACCACTGCCGTCAGGACGCCGTCCGCCCGCACCAGGCAGTTGGAGGCGTCAAGCAGCACGGCGTCGCCCGTAACCGCATTGCCCTTCAGGTCCTGCGGGCTCAGCGCGCGGACCGCTGACCAGTCGCCCACATCCGACCAGCCGATGTCAGCCGGGATGACGGCGGCGCGCGCGGTCCGGGCCATCACGGCATCGTCGATGGATGTTCCGGGCGCCTGCTCCAGGGCGCCCTTGTCGAGAACGCAAAACTGCAGGTCTGTCATCGCATCCGCCACCGCCGCCGCGCAGGCTTGCGCCATCGCGGGCTCGAATTGCGCAATCTCGTCGCGCATCGTCCTTGCCGAGAACACGAGGCCTCCGGAACTCCGCAGATAGCTTTCTTCGACGCATGACTGCGCCATCGCCAGATCGGGCGTGACGCCAAGCGTCACGATGCGCCCGCGCGCGGCCATGCGCGCCGCCTGCTCGCAGAGGCGCACGAGGTCCTGCGGCTTCGCGACCACATGGTCAGCCGACAGGACGAACACGATCGCGTCGGGATCGCGCATGAAGGCGAGTTCCGCCGCGACGCCAACCGCCGGGCCAGACCCACGACGCACGGGCTCCAGCACGATGTCGGCCAACACGCCGATCTGCGCCAGCTGTTCCGAGACCAGAAAGCGATGATCCTCATGGCACAGAATGATGGGGCGCTGGAACGCGGACGACGACGCCAGCATCGCCGCGGTGCTCTGGAACGTCGAGCGCTTGCCGATGAGCCGGAGGAACGGCTTCGGCAAATCCGCCCGCGATTCCGGCCACATGCTCGTGCCCGCGCCACCGCACATGATGACTGGAAAAATGTTCATCTCGGCAATCCTTCGGCGGTCAAATGCTTGGTCAGAATTTCGGCCCGGCGGGCTCCTGCTCCATCAGCTCGCGCATGAAGGCGATGAAGGAGGGCGCCAGCATCAGGTTGCCGTGATGCGAGAGATGGTCGCCATCGAAGAACAACGGCGCTCTGCGCGAACCCATCGCGCAGGGCTCGTTCGGGCACAGCACGGGGAACGGGTCCCAGACTGTCATGCCGCCTGTCGTCGACAGCGACAGGATCGCATCGACCACCGGCTGTCGATAGGCGAGAAGGACGGCGCGGCTCTGCTCGCCCTTTTCGGCGCAGACCGGGTTCATGCGGTTGAACCAGTCGATGCAGCGGAACAGGGGTGTGGGAAAGATCGGCTTCGGCAATTCGAAGACGATCCGCGCACCCTTCTGCACAAGCGGACGCAGGTCGCCCCGGTAGGCTTCTATGGCGTTCAACCGGAACGCGGCGACGCTGTTCATCATGACGTCGACATCCGCCAGCGCCGCGCTCTCCTGGTTCCGGAGCCGGAACAGGCGCAGCGAGGGCAGGAACACGAGGTCGCCGGCCGTGATCGTGCTGTCCACCGCCTGAAGCGATGCAGCAGACGTCTGCGTGCAGGCGGCCGACACGGGAACGAAGCTGGCGAAGGAACAGCCCGCATTGTCGAACAGGTGAACGTCAACGCCCGTCGCCATGGTGAAAGACGCCAGCATGGTGATGTAGGCCGTCGCATGGCTGTCGCCGATGACGAACAGGCGTCGGGTCGCTTGTGGCGCGCAGCCCTGTCGGGTCATGACGCTTTCGAAACCCGCGCCCGCGCCGCGCCGAATGACCGACAACGTGCAACCCGCCGGCCCCGGGAGATCCACGAGATTCGGATACCAGACCCGCTCGAATCTTTTTGCGGCCGTCTGCGCCAGCTTCGGCTCCCAGATGTCGATCGTGCGCAGCGCGCCAAGGGCGCCGACCAGCAGCGCGACGCTGGCCGCGAGGCTGACCCATAGGCGTCGATGCAGCGCGGCGAAGCGGAACGGGCGCTCGACGAGCCGGTAGGACAGCCACGACAGGACGATGGTCAGCGCCCCGATGGCGATCTTGACCGGCGCGCCTTCGATGCCCGCCGTCCATTTCGCGCCGATGATCAGCGGCCAATGCCAGAGGTACAGCGAATAGGAGAGTTTCCCGACCGCCGTCATGGGCGCAGCCGATAGGAACCGCGTCGCCAGGGAACGACCGTCGGAGTCGTGCAGCCCATAGATCACCAGCAAGGCGCCGGCGACCGGAAGCATCGCGCCCGGTAGCGGATAGAGGTGCGGCGCATTCATCACAAATCCGGCCGCCACGAGGGTGCACCCCGCATAGGCGAAGGCTGCTCGCTCGCGCCGCGGCCCGGAAGCGTGGCGACGCTGTGCTTCGAGATGGAACATCATCAGGACGCCGGCGCCGAGCTCCCAGAAGCGGCCTGCGATCCAGTAAAAGGCGTCGGAGCGCCGCACGCCATCGGGCGCGAATGCGAACCAGATCGATGCCGCGCAAAGCAGGAGGAAGACGGCATGCGCCCATCTCCGCCGGCGCGACGTGATGAGAAAGAAGAGCGTCGGAAAGAGGAAATAGAATTGTTCCTCGACGCTCAGCGACCACGCATGCGTGAAGGGATTGTACTCCGCACGCGGGGCGAAATAGGCGTCGACATTCTGCGACAGATAGACGTTCGCGTAGGCCAGGAGCGCGGCCCAGCCCGTCTCGGCGATCTGATTGGAAAGATAGGCCTTGGGGATGAAGGCGGCAGCAAACAGATAGGTGGCGACGATGACGACGACGAAGGGCGGGAGAATGCGTCTGGCGCGTCGCGCCAGGAAGTCGCCCATGAAGCGCGCGTAAGAGTCCCCCGTATGCGCCCGCAACGAACTGCTGACGACGAACCCCGAAATGACGAAGAAGACATCGACGCCACCAAATCCACCAGGCAGCCATTTGGGTTCGATGTGGAACAGGAAGACCGACAGGATCGCGACGGCGCGCAAGCCATCGATGTAGGCGTGGTAGGGCTGCGGCGCCGGCCCGCTGGCCCGGAGGCTTTCGGCGGCCCTCGGGTCCCGAAGATCGGAAGGGCTGTCAGTACAGGTTGACAATGCCGAACCCACGAGGCCGCTGCACGTTCTCGTCCTCGATACCGTGGCCGAATGCGGCGAGCCGCCCGGCCTTCATGATTGGTGCTCCAGCGCCTTGAACAATGTTCGCACGAACCGTGAGCGCGCCTTCAGGGCGCGCGCATCGACGTCGCGCTCGACAATGCCCAGCGTGCACGATGCGAGATCCAACGTGCGGACATTGGGGTGCAGATAGCCGAAATCCGCGGCGTCGAGAATGTAGCAGGGCTTGCCGAACCGCGCGCAATCGACCGGCAGAATGCCAAATCCCTCCCGGCGCGACGGATAGATGACGGCTGCGGCATGGCGAATGAGGCAGATGTAGTCAGGATCCGGGATCCAGCGCAGGAGCTCGAAGCGCGGGTCGGAATTGAGTTCGCACAGCATGTCCAGCACGGCGACGTCGTAATCCGTAATCCGGATCGACAGGATGCGGCGATGATCTGGCAGGACGTCGGGACGCCGCAGCGCGGCGATCACCTCGGCGGGATTTTTCCTGCCATCGAACAGGCAGGGCATGAAGACGAAAGGCTGGTCGCTTTCACCGAGTAGAGCCGCGACCGTCGCCGACACTTCTCCGCTGGAATAGTCGAAATGCAGGTCGAAGGGCGCCGTCGCGTGCTGGTTCGGCAACCCGAAATGATCCGAGAACGCGTCACGCATGTGGTCCGAGATGAACACTGTCGGACAATCCGCCTTGACGACGCATGTCCAGAACTGCTCGAAGGCTGCGCGTTCGCACCCGGCGCGTTCCATGATGTAGGAGTCGTGATGGAGAAGAACGCAGGGGCGGATGCGAAGCTTCGTCGTGATCTCGGCGTCGGCGCCACGCAGGCTCGTCCAGAGGCACGACAAATATAGCATCGGCACGTCCGGCCGCGCACGCAGCGGCATTTCGACGAACAGGTCCGGCCTCTGACGAACGAGATCGGCCGCGCCGCTACGATGCCCTGCCTGCCAAAGGAAGTGGAGATGCTCGAACGACGAGGCGAAGTCGTTGCGGAAGATGAAGATGCGTTCGCCCGGCCAGTCGATCAGCACGGCTTGCACGCGCCAGCCAGGATCGCCCTGCGCCAGGACCGTGAAGACGACGCGCGGGATGCCGCCAGCGGCGCCTTCCTTGAGGAAGGCGTCCACGACATCCGTGAGATCGAGAAAGGCGAGCCGCCTGTCGCTCATGAGACCTGGCTCGCTGAAGAGCCGCGCTCGGCGAACAGGTCTGCGCTCGCGACATGCTCGCTGGCGCCGTGGTTGATGAAACCGGGCACGACTGCGAGCCGGCCGCCGTTCCGACGAAGCGCGTTCGAAAACGCGACATGCTCGCAGACCTCCCGCCCGCCGGCGATGCCGTCGTAGGCGCAGCCCTCAAGCATGCGGACATCATACAATGCGCCGCCTCCGAACGCGCTCTCGACCTCGATGGGCGCCAGATCCGTGGGCAGGTTCAGCATGCGCGACCGGTTGAGGATCTCGTGCGCATTCACGCGCCCGACCGCTGCAGCAAAGGGCTCAAAGGCCATCCAGCAGTCGTTGGGCGACCAGATCGGGTGGCGAAGCGCCCAGATGTCGTAATAGCGATCGGACTGGTTTGCGCCCGCGCCGGCAAATCCGCTCTGCAGCGCGGCGACGGCTGCACCGATCGACGCGCCCGTGAGCTCCGCATTGACTCCGTCGAGATCCGTGACGAACAGGTACTCCGCGCCCATGAAATGCGCATGACGAAGGTAGTCCAGATAGACGTTCCTGCAGTAGGCGATCCGCTGCGTTCGGGACGGGAGCGCAGCTTCCAGCGCGGGTAGTCCGATGTATGTGTTGCGCTCGCGCGTGTTCGCCCAATCGCGCAGCACCGTCGGACTGTCATCGGTCGAGTCGCTCTCGACCACGATGAAGCGCGCCAGATCGTGCCCGGCCAGCGCGGTTTCGATCCGCCGGACTTCGCCCGAGAAAGATGCGGCAATGTTGCGGCCCACCCCCGCTACGGCGATGCGCGCCATGCTTCACCCGAGACCGGGGACGACGCGCCGCGCGAGGCCGTTCTGAACAGCCCAGTCCTGGACCGGCAGGGTCGTCGGCTTGGCCCCGCCGCCGAACATGTGCTCGCCGTAGAGGACGGCGCACGCCTCCTGCTGGACGCTGATCGTGACATTGTGGCCCGCAGCAACGAGGCGATTGAAACTGTGCTTGAAAAGCTCCGCCTCCATGGTGATTTCGGCGCGCATCTGGTTATAGACCCAGTACGGCGGCATGCGGATGTAGCCACTCATGGCGGGGTTGCGATCCAACATGTTGCGGATCCGCGAGACCGCCTCGGCGTTGGGGCAGAACGCCGCGATCGTCCGCGCGGCGTCCCAATCGATGCAATTGTGCAAGCGTCCGCCTTCACGCATCTCGCTTTCCGGCAAGAGGAGGGTGTCGGAAAATGTCAGGTAGTTCGTAAGCTCGGCAAACTCCGAGGGAACGAGCCACTTTCGGTCAAAGGTGCCGACGTGCATTCAAGAACCTTTCAACGCTTGGCGCCGCCTCGCTGCTTGTCGCGAGTTGCGTGCGGCGGGCGGCCTTGAGCCGTGTCTCGAGATCGTTCTCCCGCTCGGGAGAGAACAGGTCGTCAGACAGCGGCACCAGCATCGGATGCGCGCCCAGGGCGGCGATCGTCCGTTCCGTCGAGATGCACGGCGTCTGCCGCGAGATCGCGTCCATGACCTTGATGGGCAGACCGGTGCCCAGGTTGACCGGATTGATGCAGGCGTCCGAAAGGCGGATCAGCGGATCGATGTCGCGCAGGAAGTCGAGAAGCACGACACGGGGCGGCAGCGTTTCGCATTCCCGGCGAAGGTGCTCGCACACCTTGCCGGCGAAGTAGAAGACGTAACGGTCAGAGATGCGCGCCGACGAAAGCGAGCGCAGGAAGCCGAGGATTCCCTCGACATTGGCGGGATGTCCGCTTCCGATGATGCTGAAGTGGATCGTGTCGCCGGATGCACAAGCGTGTCGCGCGCTCTTCATGCGATCGCGAAAGGGCGCACTTTCGCGATAAAGCGTCGAGAAGTGACGTCGCCGCGAATAGGCGCTCGCGCCTTGCGCGCGGGCGCGGAAATATTCGGAATAATTGTGCAACTCGCAATTGACGCCCTGCGCCGCAAGCTTGCTCTGTTCGGCCCGGCTCAAGACCCAGACGGTCCCGAACCCGCGAACATCGGCCATTTCCTGCGCGAACTGCGCCGCGAACTCGTCGTCGCCGAACGCGCCCCTGATCCGCTGCTGCTCACTCGAAATGTCGTGCATTTCAAGCGCGGCGTCGGCGCGCGCGACGCCCAGGGCGGTCAGCATCGGATGGAAGTGGGAGTAGTTCAGAATGGCTGTCGGCACGAGCGAGCGCACCAGCGCACGGCTGCTGCTCAGATCGCATTGCTGGTTCAGCTCGACGAGGTCCGTGTACCGGAAACGCGAATACTCGGCGAAGCGGTCGGCGCCGCTGTAAAAGCCCGGCAACAGCAAAAATCCGTAGCCGTACGACGACGTCGAATTGAACGTCATGGATTCCAGCATGCTGCGATGGGCGGTGTGGATGTCGGTCGCCTGCGTGAAGCTCGGCCAGTCGCATGTCACGAAGATCGGGTAATGACCTGACGCGACCGCGTGATGCTGTTGCCCCGCGATGATCTGGGAGCAGCCCTCATTCTGCACGTTGTTGCAGGTGATGAAGACCGGCCGGAAGACGGCAGGCGGAGCCGTCCGCCGCGACACGATTTCGAAGAAATGTCGCGCGGTGAATTCAAGAGCAGCCGGTCGGCGACGAGCCGCGACATCGGCGACCGCTTCGGCGACACGTCGTGCGAGTTCTTGCGGCGGAAGCCCTCTTTCGAGCGTGAGAACATGGTCGGGAAAGTCGAGATGGAAACCAAGATCCTCGTAGGCAAGGACAAACAGGCCATTGGCCGCAGCCTCCTGCACGATCCCCGACCCGCGCAGGCGATACTGGGCGCCGTAGAGCATCAGGCAGATGTGGTTACCCGCAAACGCAAGGTCGTAATCCGCCTGCGTCTCCTGCGAGAGCAGAACGAGGTTCTCCCTTTCGTCGGCCAAGTGCTTCAGCTGGTCGATCGTCGCGGTGTACTCCGGACCCCGATTCAGCTCGTTGGCGTCGGTGTGCACGAAATAGCGAAGCTCGCCGG
Organism: Hyphomicrobiales bacterium; assembly: GCA_028290125.1. Taxonomy (GTDB): domain Bacteria; phylum Pseudomonadota; class Alphaproteobacteria; order Rhizobiales; family Beijerinckiaceae; genus Terripilifer. The sequence continues at coordinate 8,262 of JAQGKM010000372.1, forward strand.
AGGCTGTCACGAGCGCGGGCAGTTCGTAAAAGCCCTTTTCGCCCCGCGCCTCGCCGATATAGGCGATCACCGGCTCCACGCCGCTCGGCGCGACGTGCTTGCTCCTGGAGATGTAGCTGCAGGTCCCGTAGGTCAGGCCAGGGAACTTCTGCGACCAGTGAGCCAGAAGCGCGTGGCGTTCGCAGAGGATCGTAAAGCGGGCGCGGACCTCGGCCGGCAGTTTCTCCAGGATCGAAAATGCGTCGGAATAGAGAATTGGCTCTGCCGCGTAGTTGATGTCCGTCTCGCTGATCATCACCTTGACGTGCGGCATCCGTGAGGGCGGCAGCCCGAGGACGACGGCATAAGTAAGCGACAGCAAGAGCGCCGGCAGGGGCATCTTCAGCAGGACGATATCGTCGCTATCGACGCCGATTGCTTCGAGGCAATCGCGGATGCGGGCTCCGGTCACCACCGGAGACAGCGTCGTCATCTCCTCGCGCGTCGGAATTCCGGCGTGATGTCTCGCGAGCGTGACGGGCGCGGGCTGGGGCGGCGACGCCAGAACCAGATCCCAATCTGCAGATGCTCCGGCGCTCAGAGCCTTCAACGTCTCGGCCGGATGCCCGAAGGTGTCGAACCGGTCAATCGCAAGATAGATGAGTTTTGGCACAATCAACCTGTCGGGGCGTTATTGGCGGCTCTAGCTCAGCGCATGCAGGTTGGTCGAATTGCGCCGCACCTGTTGAGCGATCCAGCGGTACGTCTCCTCGATGCCGGCGCGCAGCGAGAAGCGCGGCTTCCATCCAATCATCTCTTCGATCAGGCGGTTGTCCGACGAGCGTCCGCGCACGCCTGTCGGCCCCGGGATGTGATTGGACGTCACCTCGTACTGCGCGACGGCCGAGATGATGTCGACCAGCCGGTTGATGCTGACCATCTCTTCGGAACCGATGTTCACCGGCCCGGCGAAATCGGATCGCATGAAGCGCAGCGTCGCGTCGATGCAATCCTCGATGTAGAGGAAAGAGCGCGTCTGTTCACCGTCGCCCCAGATGTCGATCCGCCCGTCCTGGCCGGCGCTGGCGACCTTGCGGCACAGAGCCGCCGGGGCTTTCTCGCGCCCGTCGTTCCACGAGCCCTCGGGACCGTAGACGTTGTGATAGCGCGCAACGCGGCATTCGAGTCCGTGATTGCGCATGAAGGCGAAGTAGAGCCGCTCGGAAAACAGCTTCTCCCAACCGTATTCGCTGTCGGGCGCGGCCGGATAGGCGGACGATTCCTCGCAGACGGGGTTCAGCGGGTCGCGCTGATTGTGCTCGGGATAGATGCAGGCGCTGCTCGAGTAGAAGACCCGGCGGGCGCGGCGCTGCACGGCCGCCTCGGCGACGTTCAGATTGATCATCGCACTGTTGTGCATCACGTCGGCGTCGTTCTCGCCGGTGAAAATGTAGCCGGCGCCGCCCATGTCGGCGGCGAGCTGATAGACCTCGTCGAAGCGGCGGTCGAAGATGTGGCGGACGAATGTCGGGTCGCGCAGATCGCCGATCGCGAAGTCATTGGCGTCTGTCGCCGAGAAGCGCGGCGCTTTCAGGTCGACGCCGCGCACCCAGGCTCCGTCTGCCGCCAGTCTGCGGACGAGATGGTGCCCGATGAAACCACCAGCACCGAGAACGAGAACGTTCATCGCCTACTCCTCAAATGCTTTTAAATCCGCCGGATCGGCGAGAATGGAAGTTTTCAGAAAAAACGTCGGATACGGACCAAAGCGACCGAGATCGTGCGCCCGTTACGCCTGATTGAATATCAAGCTTGGCCTTGGTTAGCGAGTCGGAACTTCGATCAAAGCGGCCGTGTGGCCGGCACGCCACAAAGCATTTCGAACTGAAACTCCGATGTGAACAGTCGGGACATCGCCGCGAGCCGGTCGCGGACTTTTCCCAGCAGGTAAGACCGCTTGTCATCATCGATCTGCGCCAGCGTGTAGGCCGCAAATTCGTAGTCGTCGTCGAGGCAAACTCTTAGTGGGTCTGAGAATATCATCTCGTGAAGCCACTCGCTGGCGCCGTAGATGGGCAGGCAACCCGCACTTACGCCCTCGAAGACCGGCACGCCGAAACCCTCATGGGCCGACAGGTTCAGGAGCATTTTCGAAGAGGTGAGCACTTCCTCGCGGAGATCGTCGCTGGCGTCGAGGTGCAGGTCCACCCCGTCGATGGACCGGGCGAGGTTGATGCAATCGTCGAAGTAGCGCCCTGCGCCGCCGCCGACGACCGCCATGCGGGCTCCGGGCCGCATGCGCCGATAATGCCGGAAGACATGCAGCGCCTTGTGGAGCCTCTTGTGGGGGACAATGCGCCCGATACTGGCGAGATCGTAGGTCACGCTCGCCACAGGCGGCGTTGCAAGGTTCAGGGCGTCGCGGATCATCGGCGGGGCCCAGCGCCAGTCGACGTCGGACAGGACGCCGCGTGCTCTCTGTTGCGCAATCGTGTAGGGCGAATTCGCCAGGAAACGATGGAAGACATCCCGGGCGCCTGCAATCTGGACCAATCCATCGCGCAAGGCCTGTGCGGTCTCGGGATCGTAGTCGTCGAAGAAATACGGACTGGTCTGGTTGTGATAATACAGGACCTTGTTGGCGCAGGGCGTCGCCGCAACAATGTCGAACTTCCGGTCGTAAATGCCATAGTGATAGACGATCGTGTCGTCTGCTCCGCACATTCGGGGCAAGTCTTCGAAGGTGTGGACCTGCTCCGAAACGCTTTCGTGCTTCTCCTGCGCGCAGAGATGGACACGATAGCCTCTGCTCTTGAGCAGTTCATATTGCGAGAAGAGATAATCGCCGGTTCCGTCTCGCCGCCTGAGCGACGGAACGACGAAGAACGCATTTTTTTGGCTCATTCCGCCTCTCAAATGATCTGGCCTTCAAACTTAGTCACGTCGCGAAAAGCAGTGTCAGATCAGCCTGTCAGGACGCACCCGCCGATAGGCCGTGAGCGTCTCGCGCGCGGTGCGCTCCCAGGTGAATGACAGGAAGACCGCGCGCGACGCATCCGGGCGAACCGGAGATTGACGGAGCGCGTCCGACAGCGCCCCGGTGATGCTGTCGACGTCGTCCGGGTCGCAATAGACCGCCTCGTCGCCGAAATATTCCTTCGTGCTCCCGACCGCCGTCACGACAAGCGGCGCGCCTGCGGCGCCGGCCTCGATAGCAGCAATTCCGGGCGTCTCGCAGGCGCTCGGCAGGGCGAAGACGGCGCAGCTTTCCAACAGCGCGCGGTGTTGGTCGCCCGCATTCTCGATCGGACCGACATAGTCGATCGTGTCGCCATATTCCCCCATCAGCCGCTCGAACAGGCCGCGCTCCCGGATCTGACCGGCGATGCAAAGCCGCTTCTTCAAGCGGCGACACGCCTCCGCCAGACGGGACAGGTTCTTGCGCGTATCGATGTTGGCGATCGCGAGAACCATATCGGGATCGACGCGCGCGACATCTCGCTTGCAGGATGCGAACGGCTCGGGAACGATCGCGTTGACGACCTCGACGAACTGGTCGCGATCGGGAAGCGACATCCGCTCACGGATGCGGTCCGATTCCGCTTTAGAATTCGTGAGGATCAGGGCTGCATGGATCAGGACGTGCCTGACCCTGTTCCACTCGCGCTCGTCGTAATCTCCCGGCCAGAGAATCGGCGAGACGACGTATGGAATCATCTGCTCCACCGCCAGATTGACGTACAGCTCCATCGAGTAGGTCACGCTGAACAGGTGCAGCAGATCTGAGCTCAAGTAGGACGAGGAATCGTAGATGTCGAATGCCCTGGCGTTCACGCCGGCCGACCTGACGGCGGACAGCGTCTCGCTGAATTGCTTCTCGCCGCCACCGGGGATTGCGAAAGCCGTCGGGTATGTCGCGAAGGTGACTTTCATGCCTGCTCCACATCCGCGAGATGCCTGAACTTCCCGCGGTCGCCGACGCGGATCAGCTCGTCGGAATCGATGACGCGGATATCGAGTCGATGCCCGACAATCCGCGCGATGGTATCCGCCGCCATCTGGGCGTCGAAGCCGGCGTCCGGAACGATGTTCAGCGTGAGCGTGCTTTGCAGCGAGTTTCGCACGAGCTGAAACTCGCGCACCTTTCCGACGCGATGGTCGAGAATGTCCATCAGCGTGTGGGTCATGATGGTCCGGTCACCGATCCGGACGAGATCGTGAACCCGTCCGCTCAGCTTGTTGAGGACGATTTCGCCGTTGTCGGACGCGTGGAACACTCCAAGATCGCCCGACCTGTACCGGATCAGCGGCATGGCGTCGTTGCGAAGGGTCGTGAAGGTGATCTCCGTTTCCTCGCCGCGGACGCTCTCGTCGAAGAAGACGAGGTGGTTCATCAGCCGAAGCTCTTCGGCGTCAGGGTCGATCTGGTAGGCGATGACGCCCGCCTCCGCGAGGCCATAGCGATTGGCGACGTCGCAATGAAAGGCGCGTTTGATCGTGCTCTCCTGGTAGGGGTGCAGGACTTCGCCCGAGGGCTCGTACACCCGGAAGTAACGCTGGCCGGGCCCGGATTGCGAAATCGATTTCTGCGCGATCAGGTACATGGTCGAAGGATGGCTGTGGACCAGATTGGCGCCGGCCGAAACGACCTTGCCAAGGTATTCCTCGACCTTCCTGTCGGAAAACTCCCGCGTGAAGACATTGTCGCGATGGGTCGCGAGGTGCTCGCCAAACCGTCTCCAGTCGAACTTGGCGTCCTCTGCGGTCTCATTGAAGTCGCAGGCGAAGTGCAGCTGCTTGTTGGCCAGGGCGCTTTCGTAATGCGACCTGCAGAACCAGGTCGTTGCGCCCGACCAGTCGATCGCCTCGCGATCGTAGAAGAAATAGGCCGATGGCCCGGCCGAGCCGCCCGTCTTCATGCGCTTGAGATCGTTCGGATCGAACGCCAGCGACACAAGTTCGTCAGCATGCGCCAGAACATCCGCCTTCGTCATGATCGGCAGATCGTTGAAGTAGGCGAAATCTTTCTTGATCCTGGCGACGAGCTCGGGCCGGATGCGCTTCTGATAATAGGGCACGTTCGCGACAGCAGCCTCCAGGCTGCGAACCACGAGTTCGTGGCGCCGGCGCAGTTGCCGGTCCGGCGAGAGCCGGTAGTAGGCTGCGATCTCGGCGATCTTGCCTGTCACGTTGCGCCCGGCCGCCCGCTCTGCGATGCGGAAGAAGAGCGGCCGCGCGAGACTGATTACCGGGCGCATGAAAACCTGATCCAGCATCAGTTCGGCTCCGCGACTTGAGATGAGACGCTTGGGATTGAGGGAAGGCTTTGGTCAACGCGAAACGTCGGCTCGGGCCTGCGCTTCGCCACGAGGTCGAGCATTTTCGTCGTGCGCGCCGACCAGGTATTTTCGCCCACGATCGCGTCGGACTCGGCCCGCGTGAAACGTCCCAGCGACACCTGGCGCGCGATCGCCGCAACGAACTCCGTGGCGTTGCTCGCGATCTCGAGCCGCACGGCGGGGTCGCGCGTGAAGTCGAGCCTCGTCGAGACGACGCGCAACCCTGCCGCGACGTACTCCAGGTATTTCATCGGATACATCGATCTCGTGTAGGCGTTCACGAGAGTCGGAAGCACGCCGACGTCGAACGCGGCCATGTAGCCCGGAAGCTCGGCGTAGGGCCTGTGGCCAAGGAAATGAACATTCGGCAACGCGCGCAGGGTCGCAACGTCGTCGCTCCTCTGCCCTTCGCGCTCGTCTCCGATGAAGACCCAGGTCCAGTCCGGTCGCAGCCGCACGGCATCCAGAACCAGCTTGAAATCGACCTTGAAATCGGAGAGCGCCCCCATGTAGCCGATGACCGGCCCGGTCGCACTCGAAAGGTCCAGTGTCGGCTTCAGATCGCGCGCTTTCGCAAAATGACCGATGTCGACCGCGTTCGGAAGGTAGTGCACATGCGGCCCGGCCTTGCGCCAGAGCTCGTACAAACCGGGGCTTGTGACGAACGTCAGATCCGACTTCGCCACGAGCGCTTCTTCAAGCCGGGCATAGGTCGCCGCATCGACGCCCGGGACGGCCGCGATGTCGTCGACGCAATGGTACACCAGCGGTCCGGTCCGGGATCGGTCCAGA
>JAQGKM010000399.1 GCA_028290125.1 Hyphomicrobiales bacterium
CCGTCGTGGCGTCCGCCAGAACCTTCACGAAACCCTCCGTGTGACGCATGGCGCGTGCGCGACCGTTGGCCGTGAGGGGGAACTTGCCGACCTTGTAGCAGACGCCTGCGGCCTTGAGCTCTTCTTCCGTCTTACCAATCGCGGCGATCTCCGGCATCGTGTAGACGACGCCCGGGATCGCGTCATAGTTCACGTGGCCATGCTGGCCGGCGATGATTTCCGCAACCGCGACGCCTTCATCCTCGGCCTTGTGGGCGAGCATCGGCCCACGCACCACATCGCCGATAGCGTAAATGCCCGGCACGTTGCTGGCGAAATGATCGTCGATCACGACGCGACCACGCTCCAGCGTCACGCCGGCTTCGTCGAGACCCAGACCATCCGTGTAGGGGCGACGGCCCGTGGCGACGAGGACGACATCGCCCTCGAGCGTGACGGCGTCGCCGCCCGCAACCGGCGAGAACGTGACGGACGCGCCCTTGCCGGTCTTCTCGACCTTGGTGACCTTGGACGAGAGATTGAACTTGAAGCCCTGCTTTTCCAGGATGCGCTGGAACTGCTTGGCGATTTCATTGTCCATGCCCGGCAGGATGCGGTCGAGATATTCGACCACGATCACTTCGGCGCCGAGGCGCTTCCAGACCGAGCCGAGTTCGAGGCCGATCACGCCGCCGCCGATCACGATGAGCTTGCCCGGCACCTTGTCGAGCGCGATCGCGCCGGTCGAGGACACGATGATCTTTTCGTCGAACTGGACGTCGACGCCGGGCGGCGTGGCGATGTCCGAGCCCGTGGCGATGACGATGTTCTTCGTCTCGAGCGACGTGACCTTGCCGTCATCAGCCGTCACGTCGACCTTGCCCGCGCCCTTGATGGCGCCGTGGCCGAAGAAGCTGTCGACCTTGTTCTTCTTGAGCAGGAAGCCGACGCCGTTGACGTTGGCGTCGACCGTGTCGTCCTTGTGCTTCATCATCGCCGGCAGGTCGAGCGACGGCGTGTTCACGACGATGCCGAGCGGCGCGAAGTCATGGCCGGCGAGGTCGAACATTTCGGACGCATGCAGCAGCGCCTTCGACGGGATGCAGCCGATGTTCAGGCAGGTGCCGCCGTGCGTCTTGCGCTTCTCGACGACGGCCACCTTCATGCCGAGCTGGGCGGCGCGGATCGCGCACACATAGCCGCCGGGGCCGGTGCCGATAACGATGAGATCGTAGGACATTTTTGTAAGGCTCCAGGAGAGCAGAAACAGTCAGGTCGTCATTGCGAGGAGCAAAGCGACGAAGCAATCCAACTGGCGGCTGCCATGGATTGCTTCGCTTCGCTTGCGATGACGAATTAGAGATCGAGAACGAGGCGCGCCGGATCTTCCAGCGCTTCCTTGACGCGGACGAGGAACGTGACCGCTTCCTTGCCGTCAACGATGCGGTGATCGTAGGAGAGCGCCAGATACATCATCGGACGGATTTCGATCTTGCCGCCGACGACCATCGGACGTTCCTGGATCTTGTGCATGCCCAGGATGCCCGACTGCGGAGCGTTCAGGATCGGCGTCGACATCAGCGAACCGTAGATGCCGCCATTGGTGATCGTGAACGTGCCGCCCTGCATCTCGTCGATCTTGAGCTGGCCGTCACGCGCCCGCTTTCCGAAATCGGCGATCTTCTTCTCGACGCCCGAAATCGACAGCTGATCGGCGTCACGAACGACCGGAACGACGAGGCCCTTCTCGGTGCCGACCGCGATACCGACATGGTAGTAGTTCTTGTAGACGAGATCGGTGCCGTCGATCTCGGCGTTGACCGCCGGGAGCTCCTTGAGCGCCTGCACGCAGGCCTTCACGAAGAAGCCCATGAAGCCGAGCTTGTTGCCGTGCTTCTTCTCGAAGATGTCCTTGTAGCGGGCGCGCAGCCCCATGACCTCTGTCATGTCGACCTCGTTAAAGGTCGTCAGCATGGCGGCGGTATTCTGCGCTTCCTTGAGGCGGCGCGCGATCGTCTGGCGCAGCTTCGTCATCTTGACGCGCTCTTCGCGCGACGCATCGTCGACGGGCGACGGCGCGCGCATCGCGACCGGCGCAGGCGCCGGGGCGGCAGGGTTCGAAAGCGCGGCGAGCACGTCGCCCTTCAGCACCTGACCGCGCTTGCCGGAGCCGGCGACCGAGTCAGTGTCGAGACCATTGTCAGCCGCGATCTTCGCAGCCGACGGAGCGGCCGGCATCGAGGAGCCGGCAGCCGCGGGAGCGGGAGCCGGAGCAGACTTCGCGGGAGCCGGCGCAGCGGCTGCAGGAGCCGCAGCGGCCGCGGGAGCCGGCGCAGCGCCAGCGCCGCCAGCCGTGATCTGGCCGAGCAGGCCGCCGGGCGCGACCGTCTCGCCGTCCTTGGCGGTGATTTCCGCCAGCACGCCGGCGGACGGCGCATTCACTTCGAGAGTGACCTTGTCGGTTTCGAGTTCGAGCAAGGGCTCGTCAGCCTTCACGACGTCGCCGGGCTTCTTGAACCAGCGGCCGATGGTGGCTTCCGAGACGGACTCGCCGAGAGTGGGAACGCGAATTTCTGCCATTTTCGTCACGCCCGCGCTGGTGCGCGGCCCTTCATTTCAAACAAGGTGGATCAAGCCGCGAAGGCCTCGTCGAGGAATGCTTTGAGTTG
>JAQGKM010000033.1 GCA_028290125.1 Hyphomicrobiales bacterium
GTGACGACCGTGCCGGGCTATCTCGGCGTGATCGAGAGCCCCGACCATGCGGTGAAGATCGCCGATGAAATCGGTTATCCGGTGATGATCAAGGCGTCCGCCGGCGGCCAGCGAATCCTACCTCGTCATCGACAAGATCATCGCCGCCTGCAAGCAGACGGGCGCCGAGGCCGTGCATCCGGGCTACGGCTTCCTGTCGGAGCGCGAGGCCTTCGCGCATGCGCTGAAGGAGAATGGCCTCGTCTTCATCGGACCCAACCCGCGCGCCATTGCGGCGATGGGCGACAAGATCGAATCCAAGAAATTCGCCAACGCCGCGAAAGTGACGACCGTGCCGGGCTATCTCGGCGTGATCGAGAGCCCCGATCATGCCGTGAAGATCGCCGACGAGATCGGCTATCCGGTGATGATCAAGGCGTCGGCCGGCGGCGGCGGCAAGGGCATGCGCATCGCGTAGTCGCGCGAGGAAGTCGCGGAAGGTTTAGCGCGCGCGAAATCGGAAGCCGCATCGTCTTTCGGCGACGACCGCGTGTTCGTCGAGAAATTCATCGTCAATCCGCGCCACATCGAAATCCAGGTGCTGGGCGACAAGCATGGCAACGTGATCTATCTCGGCGAGCGCGAGTGTTCGATCCAGCGCCGCAACCAGAAGGTCATCGAGGAAGCGCCGTCGCCGCTGCTCGACGAGGCGACGCGCCGCAAGATGGGCGAGCAGGCCGTCGCGCTCGCCAAGGCCGTCGATTACGACAGCGCCGGCACGGTGGAATTCGTCGCCGGCCAGGACAAGAGCTTCTTCTTTCTCGAGATGAACACGCGCCTGCAGGTCGAGCATCCGGTGACGGAGCTGATCACCGGCGTCGATCTCGTCGAGCAGATGATCCGCGTCGCCGCGGGCGAGCCGCTCGCCATCAAGCAGGCGGACGTGAAGCTGCCTGGCTGGGCGGTGGAGAGCCGCATCTATGCGGAAGATCCGACGCGCAACTTCCTGCCGTCGACCGGGCGTCTCGTGAGCTACCGCCCGCCGGCCGAAGGCAGTGCGGACGGAGTCACTGTGCGCAACGACACCGGCGTCTTCGAGGGCGGGGAGATCTCGATCTATTACGATCCGATGATCGCCAAGCTCGTCACGCATGCGGGCGACCGCGCCACCGCCATCGAGGCGCAGGCGCGCGCGCTGGATGAATTCGTCATCGACGGCATCCGCCACAACATTCCGTTCCTGTCGTCGCTGATGCAGCATCAGCGATGGAAGGATGCGCGGCTGTCGACCGGCTTCATCGCCGAAGAATATCCCGACGGCTTCGCGCCGCTGGTCGCCGAAGGCGAGGTCGCGCATGTGCTGGCGTCGGTCGCCGCCCATGTCGACCATGTCTACAACGAGCGCAAGCGCCTCATCTCCGGCCAGCTGCCGACGCAGCGCGCCGTGACCTTCGACCGCAACCGCTCGGTGCTGCTCGCCAAGGTCCGCCACGACATCGTGCTGGAGCCCGGCGACGGCGCACTGCTGGTGCGTTTCGAAGACGCCGAGGCGCATGCGCATCGTCTCGAATCCGATTGGCGTCCGGGCGAGCCCGTCTGGCGCGGAACTGTCGACGGCGACCTCACCGCCGTTCAGGTGCGGCCGATCCTCAACGGCTTCCTGCTGTCGCATCGGGGCGTGAGCGTGGAAGCGCGAGTCTTCACGCGCCGCGAGGCCGAGCTGTTCGCGTTGATGCCCGAAAAGAAGATCGCCGACACGTCGAAGACGCTGCTCTGCCCGATGCCGGGCCTCGTGAAGAGCCTGCTGGTGCAGGAAGGCCAGGAGGTCAAAGCCGGCGAAGCGCTCTGCATGGTCGAGGCCATGAAAATGGAAAACGTCCTGCGCGCCGAACGCGACGTGACGGTTAAGAAGATCAACGCAAAGGAAGGCGACTCGCTCGCCGTCGACGCGGTGATCATGGAGTTTGCGTGAGGGCTCAGAATTCGCGCGTCAGCGTGAGATTGCCTTCGAGCTTGTTGTAGTCATAGAGACCAATGTTCGAGCGGTTGCGTAGATAGGTCGCCTGCACGCGGGGCGCGAATCCGAACATGCTGATGTCTTTCTTCAAGACGGTCAGGGATGCTGAGGCCTGCCTATCCTTGCGGGGCGAATCCGAAAAGGGGAAGTCGCCGTGATAGGGACGCCAGGAGATCGCAACTTCCGGATAGGCGACAATTGCTGCAGGAAGTTCGAAATTGTAGCCGGCGAAAAAACCACTCTCGCGATAATCGAGATGAGCGAGCTGGGTTTTCTCGGCGTTGAACGTTACGCCAATGCGGGCGAACTCTCCGACGGCCGTGAACCGGTCCCAGCTCGCCGAAAGGCTGACGTGCTGCCCGTCCTGATAGGACAGGCTGTCGTAGCGCTGCAGTGAAAAGCTCGACGTGACGGTGATGCGGTTTGCCGTCCCGAACAGACTGCGCAAGGTGATCTTCGGGCCTGCCGCGAACTGGTAGGCGTCATTTGCGAACCAGCGCCTCTGTGCAGTCATTTCACCGGTCAGAACGCCAGCCGGGAGTAGGTAACGAAGACCCGCGCTGACTGCTCCGGAACGGTCGTCAAAGTCCTTGTTGCTGTAATCGCGATGTTGTGTGGAAAGCGTCGCCAGCCAGCCCCAATTGTCCGCGAGCGGCGCGACGTAGGCCGCGTCGCCGCCGTAAAGAACGCCCACGCCCGATCTTTTCCGCCCGCTTTCTGCGGGCGTGAAAGTGGCGCCGCTGAGATCAAAGGCGCTCAAGGATGTGCCGCTCGTCATGTTGGTGGTCGGCGCAACCGTGATGTAGCTTGATGCCGTCCAGCGCTTCTGTCGCTCGATCGCCTGCGTGTCTGTGCGGATGCGGTCAAGGATGCTCGCGTCGATGTCTCCGCTTCCGAGTAGCGTTTCATAATGGTGGCGCGCTGCATCGACATCATCGAGCGCCGACAAGGTGCGGGCGAGATGAACGCGTACGCGTGCGAGGTCTGGATGCGCTGCAAGGATGGACCGATAGATATCCCGGGCAACGGTCAGGCGGCCCGTCGCCTCGGCGATTCGGCCATCGAGAAAGCGCCCGTAGATCGCCGCGTAGGGCGTGGCCCGTGGTACGCTCGCGACGATTCTTGACGCGTCTTCGACGCGACCTTGCGTGATGTCGAATTCAGCCCGTTCATAGGCCTGCCGCACCTGCATCTCGTCGTCAGCAGGTCTCACCTGCGCAAGGGCTGGCGAAACGATACAGGCAGGCAGGAGCAGAGAGCTCAACGCCACCGCGGCGGCTGCAAGCCAGCTCCGTAAGGTGCTATCTGAGTTCTGATGACCGACCCGGATGGATTGCAAGGCTCAGTTCTTCTTCAATCCGAACACACCATGCGCCAAGGTGGCCTTACTGCCGATGTCCGCCCGAATGGCGAGGGCACCCGCCGCTTCAGCAGCTTGGGGGCCGAAGAATCCGCCCTGGACAGTTCCGGTTTGCGTGTAACCGGCCAAGGGCGTATCCGTGCCTCTCTGGACGGCCCCGGCTGTTCCTGTGAACTTGTTGCCGGTGATCGTGCCCGAGAATGTCAGGCTGGCGCTGATCGGTGACGACGACACGACAGAACCGTTCGAGTCGCGGACGATGTTGCGGTAGTCGTCGACGCGGCCGTTCACTGTGCCTGAACCGAAGTTGGAGGTCATCGAAGCGGTTCCGTCCGTCACGGAGGCGGCCAAAGGGGAGCCGGGAACAGCGCTCAGGAAAACACCGTTATAAGCGCCTGAATAGGTCGCTGTTCCGTTGGCGGGCATGTCGGTGTTGATTGTTTTCTGGCCTCCGAAATAAGCCGAGGCGTAAGTGTCCGAGCTTGTAGACGTCGCGGTCTGCACACTGGAGGCAGCGCCGACATACGAGTAAGACAAGCTTGTCGCGCCCAGGCTGCTTTTCAGCGATTTGGCCATTTGCAGTGTCGAGCCGTTCGAGCCATCTCCATAGCCCGTGTATTGGCCAGCTCCGTTGCTCTGGATTTCACCCGTCACGTTGGTCGGAGATGGCACGCCCGGAGCGTTGAACTGAATGACTTGGGCTTCATCGGGATAAAGGGGGGTGGGGTTTGTCGCAGTGGTGACAGTGAACACCCGACGCGTGCTGCCGTGCGCGACTGTTCCCGAGCCGGTTAAGATCCCGCTCGTGTCCGTGTTGAGGACGAGATGAGAAGTGATGCCTTCGGCTTCAAACGAACCGATGAAAGGCGCAAAATTCACGCTCGGGGTCGTATAGAGGTTAGGCGAAACTGTTCCGCCGCCGCCACCTCCGCCGCCGCCGCAGGCGCACAGAGGAAGTATAAGCGCCATGGCCAGCAATGGGCGAGCTTGCGGCAGAAGCATCGGCAAAATCTCCACGGCAACTAAACAACAAATGATCAGCTCTGAAATATCCCGGAGCATTGCATTTCAGTTGCCCCAAAGTCAAGCTTTAGCCCAAAACGGGTTTGATGCGCCTGGTCGAGTTCTTTTCGTCGAGCGTCCGTTACATCGCCACGTCGAAATGCTCCGGCGCCGCGCCCTTCGTGTGGCGTCGCCACACTTCGGCGTAAAGCTCCCGGAACTGTGCGACCATACGGCCTGAATCGTAAAGGTGGCTGTCGGGCAGGAGCTTCTGAAGTTTCATTTTCAGCTTCACCACTTCGACATTGTGCTTCGCGAGCCGCAACGCGGTCGTGACATAATCTTTCTTTGTGGCCACGATCGTGTCGGTGAAGCCCACCGCGCGCATCAGGCTTTCGCTGAGGCGCGATTGCGCCGTGGAGCCCGGGCAGGTGAGCACCGGCAGGCCGGCCCAGAGCGCGTCGGTCGTCGTCGTGGCGGCGCTGAACGCGAAGGTGTCGAGGAAGACATCCGCGCATCTGTGCCGGTCGAGATGCGCCGCCTTGCCGGGCAGGCGCGGTGCGAAGATGAGCCGCTCGGGCGCGAGACTGCGTTCCGACAGCCGCGCGCGCAGCAGGTCGCGTGAGGCTGCGCTCGGCCCGTCCGACAGCCACAGCACGCTGTCGGGCGTCTGGCCGAGAATGTCGAGCCAGCAGGAGAACACCGCCTCGTCGATCTTCAGCCAGTTGCCGAAGGCGCAGAACACGACGCCCTTTTCAGGCAGGCCATGGTCGGCGCGCTTCGGGAGGGCTTTGGGCAATGCGATCCGATCGCCGCATTGAAATGCGTCGGGGAGGCGGATCAGCGGGCCGTTGCCGTTGTTGCGTTCGTCGTCGCGCACGAGCACGCGGTCGACGATGGTGTAATCGATGTAGGGCGCGGGCATTCCGGCGAGATGCTGCAGCCAATGGATCTGCACCGGGGCAGGGCGCATGGCGAAAGTCTCCGGCATGCCGCCGCCGAGATAGCCGTCGAGATCGATCAGGATCGACACATTGTCGGCGCGGATCTGGCCTGCGAGTTGCGCCGCGCTCATGCGGCGGCAATCGCGATAATACGGCGTCGTCGCGCGAATGCGTCCCGCATAATCGTCGGGGTCATGGGAGTTCAGATGCAGCGCATAGAGGTAGAGATCCGCGCCCGTGTCGCCGTGTTGCTCGAAGAAGGGCGACAGCAGGTGGCCGATCGGGTGTTCGCTGAAATTGTGCGAGACGAAGCCGACGCGCAGCTTCTTGCCCGGCTCATGACGGCCCGCGACCAGGCGCGGCGTGCGCGCGGCGGTGATGTCGCCGATCGCCGTGAAGATCCGCATCAGAAGGCGGTCTTCGATCGCGTAATAGGGGCACAGGAAGGACAGCCGGCGCAGCGCGTTCAGATCATTGGCGAGCCAGCGCGCGCGATTGTCGGCCGGCAGGCTTTCGTCGATGTTGGCGAGGATCAGCGCGCGCGCACGTTCGCGATGGTCGAGCCGCGCGATGCGCCCGGAGATTGACGTGTAGGAGGCGAGCCGGATGTCGAGTCCCTTGGGCGGAAGTTGCTCGATGGTCGCGCCGGTGATGTTCAGGGCGTCGTCCAGCCGATCGAGCACCTGCAGGCACACCGATAGCGCCTCCAGCGCGTCGACAGTCTGGCCGTTGCGTTCCATGAAGCCCTGGATCAGCGCGGCGGCGTCGGCGGCGCGGCCGATCTCGATCATCAGGTTGGTGAATTCCCGCAGAGGCCCGAAATCCGCAGGGCTGCGCGCCATGGCGTCGCGATAGACCTGTTCGGCATCCGCCTGGCGCCCGGCGTTGCGCAAGAGGTCGCCGAGGCTGATCGCCGATCCCGCGAAGGCGGGATTGCGGCGCAGGGATTCCCGCAACATCGCCTCCGCTTCGCCGATCCGGCCTTCGAGCTTCAGGACCACGCCGAGATCGTGGTAGAGGCCGTTGTCGCCGGGGTTGGCGCGCAGCGCATTTCGAAACGCCTCGCTCGCCTTGTCGTGCGCGCCTTGCCGGAACTGCAGCGAGCCGAGCAGTCGCCAAACGTCCGGACGGGAGGGATCGACCCTAACGGCGACATTTGCCTGCTTGATGGCCTCGCCGATGTTCTGGGCGTTTGCGGCGTCGCGCGCTTTCTGAAGAAGCACGTCGGTGGCGTTTGAAGATTTCATGAGAACCGCAATGAAGGAAAAGAATCGACCTATCGTAAGATCTTGAGCGTAACAGGACGATCCGGTCTCTGGAAGCAGTCGCGGCTTCGCGCTACATAGAAGCCATGCCGCTCTATTTCGCTTACGGATCCAACATGGACGTCGAAGCCATGCGCCTGCGCTGCCCGCGCTCGACGCCGCTCGGCGTGGCGCGCCTCGCGCGGCATCGGTTCTTCATCATGCAGGGCGGCTACGCCTCGGTGATGCGCGATCCGCGCCGCGAGGTGCATGGCGTGCTGTGGGACCTCGCCTTGTCGGACGTGCGCACGCTCGACGCCTACGAGGATGTGCGCAGCGGGCTCTATCGCAAGGTCGTGCAGCCCGTATTGCGCGGGCAGGGCGCCTCGGCGCGCGCGCTGGTTTACGTCGGCGGCTCGGTCGCCCCCGCGCCGCCGCTGCCGGGTTATATGGAAAGCGTTCTGAGCGCTGCGCGGGCGTGGGATTTTCCGGAAACCTATCTTCGCGAGCTGGCCGCCTTTGCGCCCGGCGCAGGCAGACCCGGCGCCGCGGCGGCGTGGCGCGCGCCGGATGGAACCGAGCAGGTCGCCGGCGTCGCCGTGGAGCGCCCCAAGGTGCGCCCGCGCTTCGCCTCGCCGCTCGACAGGGGCCGCGAATGACCGAGATGCTGGTGATCCATCTGCGCATCGCAGGCCTCGTGCAGGGCGTCGGCTTTCGCCAGTGGACGGCGCGCGAGGCGCGGGCGCGCGGGCTTTCAGGCTTCGTGCGCAACCGTCACGACGGCAGCGTGGAGGCGGTGTTTTCGGGCGACGCCGACGCAGTGTCGGCGCTGGCCGAAGCCTGCGGGCGCGGCCCCTATGGCTCACGCGTGGAGCGCGTCGACGTGCGCCCGGCGGCGGAAGAGGACCTCGCGCTCGTCAGGACAGACGGTTTCGCGATCCTGTCGACGATGTAAGTCCACGTCACATTCGCGCCCTAATGAAAGCCAAAGCTCGCCCGTCATCAGGATGGAAGCCATGCATCGAATGTCCCGCGCCGTTTCGCTTTGTCTTGCTCTCGCGGCGCTGTCCACCCCGGCCTTCGCACAGGGCGCGGAGACGCCCTATGTGGAGGTCTCCGGCAGCGCGCGCGGCGAGGTCGCGTTCGACCGGGCCATCGTGCCTTTCACCCTGCGCAACGAGGCCGCGAGCGCGGAGGACGCCGCCCGCGACCTTGCCGAGAAATCCAGGCAGGTGGTCGATGCGCTGAGCCAGATCGGCGTCGGCGATCCCAACCTGCGCATCAACGGACCGCTGCTGTCGGTGATCTACAACAACGTCACGGAAGAGCAGGGCGGCCGCAAGGTCGAGAAGAGCACGCCGGCGGGCATCCGCGGCGAAGTCTCGTTCCGCGTGACCACGACGGATTTCAAGAAGATCCCCAAGATCCTCGCCGCCGCGACGGGCGCCGGCGCCTTGGTGTCGTCGCCGACCTTCGAGGTCGCCAATCTGGCGGAGCAGCGCGCGCGGCTCGGCGTCGAGGCGGTGCGCACGGCGGTCGCCCGCGCCAAGCAGCTGGCCGAGGCGGCGGGCGCCCGCACGGGCCGCATCCTGTCCATCGTCGACGAGCGCGGCGGCCGTCAGCCGATGGAGGCGCGCACGCTCGCGATGGCGAGCGACGCCGCGCCGGAAATCCCCGTGCTGCCCGGACGGGCGATGCTTGAGCACGTCGTGACCGTGCGCGTCGAGCTGGCGCAGCCTTAAACCGTCGGGCCGAAGATCTCCTCGAAGGCGGCGCGCAGCGCGCCATCCGCCTCCGGCATGGTGACCGGCAGCCCGAGATCGACGAGGCTGGTGACGCCATAGCGCGCCGCCGAAATCCCGCAGGGCACGATGCCGCCGAAATGGTCGAGGTCAGGCTCGACGTTCAGCGAAATGCCGTGAAACGTCACCCAGCGCCGCAGGCGGATGCCGATGGCGGCGATCTTGTCCTCGGCGCCCACGCCCTTGTCGGGCCGGGCGACCCAGACTCCGACGCGATCCTCGCGACGCTCGCCGCGCACGTTGAAGGCCGCCAGCGTGGCGGTGATCCAGTCTTCCAGCGCAGCCACGAAGGCGCGGACGTCCTGCGTGCGCCGTTTCAGGTCGAGCATGACGTAAGCGACCCGCTGGCCGGGGCCGTGGTAGGTGAACTGTCCGCCGCGGCCGGTCCGGTGGACCGGAAAACGGGCGTCGACGAGGTCGCCGTCCTGGGCGGAGGTGCCGGCTGTGTAGAGCGGCGGATGCTCCACGAGCCAGACGAGCTCGGGCGCGTCGCCGGCGGCGATCGCGTCGGCGCGGGCCTCCATGAAGGCGACCGCCTCCTCGTAGGGCATGAGGCCTTCGGCAATGCGCCATTCCACCGGCGGCGCGCCGTGCGGCGCCGCCATGGCGCGCTTGATATCGCCGCGCGCGGGCGTGTTGGCGGGCGTATTCGACTGATCGGACAAGATCGACCTCCGGCAGAGCGTCCATGCATCGCACATCAGGGCTATTTTGCGAAAGGGCGCGAAAAGACGCGATCAAGGCTTGTCATGCCAGACTCCATTTGTTAGACGAGCGGCCTACCAAGTGACGGGCAACAAACCCTTCATTCAGATGTGCGGCCATGGCGGAATTGGTAGACGCGCTAGCTTGAGGTGCTAGTCCTTTAACCGGGGTGGAAGTTCGAGTCTTCTTGGCCGCACCAT
Organism: Hyphomicrobiales bacterium; assembly: GCA_028290125.1. Taxonomy (GTDB): domain Bacteria; phylum Pseudomonadota; class Alphaproteobacteria; order Rhizobiales; family Beijerinckiaceae; genus Terripilifer. The sequence goes on from JAQGKM010000033.1 coordinate 9,254, forward strand.
TACTCTACTTCGTTTCCTGATGTGCAGTGACGCGGGCTTCGACGCCCTCGCGTCGCATGGACCACGTGTTGCGAAAGACCGCCGGTTGACGGGCGTCTTTTGGCGTCTCGATGATCGCGCCGTCACATCCCTGTCGTCATTCCAGATTCAGCCTCGGACCGTCGTCGCGGACCCGTGACGGGCGCGATTGACTTGAGCCGTCAGCCCTATAAAGAGCGGAAAGCTTGACGCACGCACCCGGATTCCGCCCATGGCCGAGATTGATGAAGACCCGGTCGTCGCGCAGCCCGAGGGTCTTCGCGACGAGGACGGCGAACTCCGGCGAGACTTCGTCCAGGATGTCGGCCGCGCGATCGATGCGGGCGATGCGGACGCGTTGCGTGGCTTTACGGGCGACCTGCACGAGGCCGATCTCGGCGCGCTGATCGAGGCGCTCGACGCCGATCAGCGCCCGCGTCTTGTCGAACTGCTGGGCGACGATTTCGACTTCGCGGCGCTGACCGAAGTCGACGAGCGCGTGCGCGGCGACATTCTCGAAGAGCTGCCGACCGAGACCGTCGTCGAAGGCATGCGTGAACTCGAGAGCGACGACGCCGTTGCGATTCTCGAATATCTCGACCGCGAGGACCAGGAAGAGATTCTCGACGCCATGTCGGCGCTCGATCGTCTCGCGATCCAGCGGTCGCTGGACTATCCCGAAAATTCCGCTGGCCGTCTGATGCAGACGACGCTGGTGCGCACGCCGCCGTTCTGGACCGCCGGACAAACGCTCGACCACATCCACGACATCGACGACGACGAACTGCCCGATTCCTTCTTCGAGATTTTCGTTGTCGATCCCGCGCATCGTCTGCTCGGCAATGTGTTTCTCGACAAGCTCGTGCGCGCGCGCCGCAGCGTGCGGCTCGACGACCTGATGGACAGCGATCGCCGCCGCGTGCTCGTCACCGAAGATCAGGAAGAGGTCGCGCGTTTCTTCGAGCGCTACAATCTCATTTCAGCGCCCGTGGTGGACGAGGCCGACCGGCTCGTCGGCGTGATCACCATCGACGACATCGTCGACGTTATCCGCGAAGAATCGCAGGAAGACATCGGCGCGCTCGGCGGCGTCAGTCCGTCGGAAGAACTGTCCGACACCGTGCTGTGGACCGCAAAGAGCCGCTTTCTGTGGCTGTTCGTGAATTTGCTGACGGCGTTCGTCGCCTCCGGCGTGATCGGCCTCTTCGAGGACCAGTTGCAGAAGATGGTCGCGCTCGCGGTGCTTGTGCCCATCGTCGCAAGTCAGGGCGGCAACGCCGCCACGCAGACGATGACGATCGCGGTGCGCGCGCTCGCCACGCGCGAACTCACGCGCGCCAACGCCATGCGCGTCGTGCGCCGCGAATTGCTGGTCGGTTGTCTCAATGGCATCGGCTTTGGCGTCATCACCGGCATCGCCGCCGGCACTTGGTTCGGCATGGCGTCGCTCGGCTTCGTCATCGCGCTGGCGATGCTGACCAACATGATCGCGGGCGCGCTCGGCGGCATTCTTATCCCGATGGTGCTGGAGCGCTATGATGCAGATCCAGCCGTTTCATCGGGCGCTTTCGTCACCACAGTGACGGACGTCGTCGGCAATTTCGCGTTTCTGGGCATCGCCACGCTCTGGTTCAAGCTGTGGTGATGGCGGGCTCTTGATCGTTATTGCTGCGCAGGTTGAACACCTCGCGGATCGGAATCCTGCAAGTGACGCACGCGTTCCCCTCCCCCTTGCGGGGAGGGGTCAGGGGTGGGGGTCGTGAGGCGCCTGCAGGACGTCTGCGAATGCGATCAGCTCATCGGAAACAAGCGTCGACCCCCACCCCGCTCAGCCTTCGGCTGAGTCGCCCTCCCCGCAAGGGGGAGGGGAATGGCGTGCGTCGGACGGAAGAATTGGTCAGCGATTGTCGATCCCGCGCTGTTTCGTCTCGCTCCGCGCCTCGCAATGACGTTTCGTGCGGTTAACCCGGCGTTGAGAACGACCGTATTATTTTAGGCGCATGACCCTGCGTATCTCGTTCCTGCGTTCCGCCTTTGTTGCGACCCTCGCCGCGCTTGCCGTCTCGGCTTGCGGCGGTGGGCCGAAGATTCCGCCGAAGTCGCAATTCACGGGCCCATACCCGAGCGATTACGCCGTGCATGGCGTCGATGTGTCCAAGTACCAGGGCGATATCGACTGGCTGAGCGCGCGCGAGGCCGGCGTCGACTTCGCCTTCATCAAGGCGACAGAGGGCGGCAATCACGCCGACGAGAAGTTTTACCAGAACTGGAACGGCGCGCGCGCTGCGGGCATTCCGCGCGGCGCCTATCATTTCGTGTGGTGGTGCCGCGATCCGCGCGAGGAGATCGAGCAGTTCAAGCGCATCGTCCCGGTGGAGCCCGACGCGCTGCCGCCGGTGCTCGACGTCGAGGCGACGCCAGATTCCAAGACCTGCAAGCGCACGCTGCATCGCGAGGAAGTGCTCGCCGACATGCGCATCATGCTCACCGAGATGGAGCGCCATTACGGCAAGAAGCCGATCATCTACGTGACGGTGGATTTCTATCAGCACGTCATGCATCCGGAGGAATTCTTCGACTATCCGGTCTGGGTGCGCAGCGTGAAGCACTCGCCGCCGATCACCTATCCGGGACGCCGGTGGGCGTTCTGGCAGTACCAGTCGGACGGCTACGTGCCGGGCATTCGCGGCAAGGTCGATCGCAACGCCTTCGCGGGCTCGCGCGACCAGTTCAACGCGTGGGCGATGGGCCGCCGCTGAAAACTTGCACAGGCCGCCGTCATGGCTAACATGCCCGCTCCTGCAAGCAGGGGAGGGAACATGCTGAAGCTCTGGGGCCGGCTCAATTCGATCAATGTGCAAAAGGCCGTCCTCGCCATCGAGGAGCTCGGCCTTCCGTATGAGCGCACCGATGCGGGGCTGCAGTTCGGCGTGAACAAGTCTCCCGAATATCTGGCGATGAATCCCAACGGCCTCGTGCCGACCCTCGATGACGACGGCTTCATCTTGTGGGAGTCGAACGCCATCGTGCGTTACCTCTGCGCGAAGCATTCCGCCGGCGCGCTCTGGCCTGAAGACCTGCAAATCCGCGCCGACGCCGATCGCTGGATGGACTGGCAGACCGCGACGCTGAGCAGCGCCATGGGCGCCGGTTTCATGGGCCTCGTGCGGACGCCGCCGGAGAAGCGCGACGCCGAAGCGATCAACGCCTCGCTCGCCAAGACCACGAAACTCGTCGCCATGCTCGACGCGCATCTCGCGCAGCGCGACTATGTCGCCGGCGAGTCCTACAGCATGGGCGACATCGTGCTCGCGCCGATCATGCACCGCTGGTTCAACATGCCTTGCGCGCGCGCGGAGTCCCCGCATGCGGAACGCTGGTACGCGACGCTCATGGAACGTCCTGCCTGCGTGCGTGTCCTCACGCTTCCGATCACCTAAGGACCAACGGCATGACGCAACTCGATCCCGCGATCGCCGCCGCGCTGCGGCAGATCTCGACGGCGACCATCACGCTCATTCTTCTGAAGAAGGGGCTGAAGCACATCTGGATGGAGGGGCCGACGCCGCTTGCGACCGCCAAGGGCACGCGGCTCGTCGGTCCGGCCTTCACGCTGCGCTTCATTCCGGCGCGGGAAGATCTCGCGACGCCGGAATCGTGGTCGTCGCCAAAATCCACGCGTGCGGCGATCGAGGCGATGCCGGAAGGCGTCATCTGCGTCGTTGACGCGATGGGCGTGACGGACGCGGGAATTTTTGGCGACATTCTCTGTGCGCGCATGGCGCGGCGCGGCGTCACGGCGCTGATCACCGACGGCGTGGTGCGCGATGTCGCGGGCGTGGTCGCGACGGGATTGCCGGTCTGGTGCGCGGGCGTCGCGGCGCCGGCTTCGGTCGCGAGCCTGACCTTCGTCGACTGGCAGGAGCCGATCGGCTGCGGCGGCGTCGCAGTCTATCCCGACGACATCATCGTCGCCGACGACGATGGCGCGGTGCTCATTCCGAAAGCGCACGTCGAGGAAGTCGCGCGCGTGGGCCTCGAACAGGAGAAGCTTGAGGCCTGGATCATGCGCGAGATCGACAGGGGCGTGCCGCTGCCAGGGCTCTATCCGCCCGACGCAGCAACCCGCGCGCGTTACGAGTCCGAACGCGAGGGGTGACTAGTCGTCAGCCTCGTCGTCCAGATCCGCCGCGCCCTCGGGTCGCGGCAGGCCGAGGCGATAGACGCCCTTGAGCGCCTTGAGGTCGTCGCCCTCGACAGCCTTCCCCTTGCGGAAGACCGAGATCTTGCCGATGCGCGCCAGGCCAATGGCGGCGCTGCGGACGTCGCGCGCCCAATGGCTTGGCTGCGCGCCTTCGCCCTTGCGGCCTTCGGCGAAGGTCTTGGCGACCTGCATCGGGCTGATGCTGCGTCCGACGCCCCGCTCGGTGCAGAGCGAGACGATCATGTCTTCGATGCCGGGCTTGGGGATCCGCTCCTTGGGCGCCAGTCCGGTGCCCCGAGGGCGCTCGGTCTTTTTGGTTTTGTCGAATGGTGGGGTTCTTGTCATGGCGGCTCACATGCGCGCCGCTTTGGCTCGCGTCAAGGGCCGGGCTTTTCCGGCGGCTCGTAAAGCACCGCCTCGTGGGCGTCCGAGATGTACTGGCGCGCCGACATCACCACCAGCACGGCCGCCGTTGTCGCCATGAAGACGTACGGTCCGGCGAACCAGCCAAAATAGGCGAGGGCGAAGAAAAAGGCGCGCTGGCCGCGCGTGAAATGCCGTCCGGCGGAAATGTTCATCTGGGCGGCGCGCATGGCGACGCGGCGCCGCTCGCGGGCGTCCGAGGAGGTCCGCATCGGCGTCGCGCCGACGAGGATCGCCGTGTAGTTGAACAGACGGTAGGCCCAGGCGAACTTGAAGAACGCGTAGCCGAAGATCAGCATCAGCCCGAGGATCTTGAACTCCCAGGCGGCGCGGGAGGCGACGCCGCCGATCGGCAGGTCGCCAAAGATCTTCAGCACGTCGTCGGTCGCCCGCAGAAGCGTGGCCGAGCCGCCGATGGCGAGCAGCGACGTCGAGGCGAAGAAGGCGGTTCCGTTCTGCAGGGACCCCATCAGCGAGGCGTCCATGATCCGGTTGTCGCGCTCCGACATTTCGATCATCCAGCGGATGCGATAACGGTCCATGGTCTGGTTGAGGCCGCCCTTCGCGCCGGGGCCGTGCCCGAGCAGGAGGTGGTAGGCGGCCCACGCCAGCACGAAGAAGGCGAAGGCGAACAGATCGGGCGTGCTCAGGCCGAAGTCGCGTTGAAACATAAGATCCTCGTGCACTGGTCCCGGCTCGCGCGCGACTCATGGAGCTGCGCGCGCCCGGATGATGTTACCCTCGCGCCGGAGGCGCGGCGAGAGCGGAGCGCCAGCGCGGCTTGCCGGGGACACATGCATCTGCTGTCGCACATTTCCGCCGAGGACCCGCTGGGGCGGCGCTACGCCCGTCGCATGTGGGGGTTGGCGCTTGGCATTTTCGCCTTCGCGTTTGCTCAGGTGATCTATGCGCAGCTGAACGGCCTGCCGCAACTGCGCCGCGACGGGCTCGACTGGGGTTATGACGTGGTGTTCTACGCCATGGCGGCGGTGCTCTACGGGCGGGGCGACCGCGCCGAGCGGGCAGGGGCCATCGTGCTCGGGCTCGTGATGGCCGTTGCCGGGTTCGACACCTTGCTCGACCTCTACCTGAAAATCCGCCAACCGCGACCCATCGAGCCCATGGCGCTCGGCTTCTCGGCGCTCACCGCGGGGGCCAGCGGCTTCCTCTTCGTCGGCCTGCTGCTGCCGTTCCGCGAGAGCCGCAATCCGCTGATCGAGGCGACCTGGCTGTCGGCGCGCAACAGCCTCATCTCGAGCGTCGCCTATTCCAGCGTCACGCTTTTTGCGCGGCTTGCGACCTCGCGCGCGGTCGAATATGCGCTCGACATCTTCGCCGCCGCACTGGCGTTCCAGGCGGCTTACATCATCTTGCGCGACGCGCTGTGGCAGCGGGAGAAAACATGAGCAATCCAAGGATCGCGCTGGTCACCGGCGCCGGAAGCGGGATCGGCAAGGCGAGCGCGCTGGCGTTGGCCAAGGCTGGCTGGACGCTGGTTCTCGCCGGACGCCGGGCCGAGCCGCTGGACGCGGTCGCGGCCGAGATCGCGGCGCTGGGCGGCGCGGCCAGCGTCGCCCCGACCGACGTCGCCGACGAGGCCAGCGTCGATGCGTTGTTCGCGTCGATCGCCGAACGGCACGGGCGTCTCGACTTGCTGTTCAACAACGCCGGCGTTTTCGCCCCCAAGGTGCTGTTCGAGGATCTCACGTCCGCGCAATGGCGGAGCGTCGTCGACGTGAATCTCACCGGCGCGTTTCTCTGCATGCGCGCGGCATTCCGCATGATGAAGGCGCAGAGGCCGATGGGCGGCCGCATCATCAACAACGGGTCGATCTCGGCGCATACGCCGCGCGAGAATTCCGCGCCCTACAGCGCGACCAAACACGCCATCACCGGGCTGACGAAATCGGGCGCGCTCGATGGTCGCAAGTACGACATTGCCGTCGGGCAGATCGACATCGGCAATGCGCAGACCGCGATGGTCAATTTCGCCGAACCGGTGATGGACGTGACCCACGCCGCGCAGGCGGTTGCTCACATGGCGAGCTTGCCGCTCTGCGCCAATGTGCTGTTCATGACCGTGATGGCGACAAAAATGCCCTTTGTCGGACGCGGGTGAGGGCGCTACACCACCCCGCATGGCACTTCATCTTCTGAAACTTTGCGTCGGCGCCGAATCCATTCGCGATCTTGAGGAGTGGATCGGCATGCGGATGAGCGCGCAGAAGAAGGCGGGGCTCACGGCCGAGCAATTTCACACGACCCGGATGGTCCCCAAGCGCGGCGAGGAGCTTCTCGACGGCGGCTCGCTCTACTGGGTGATCAAGGGCCAGGTTTCGGCGCGTCAAATTCTTCGTGAGATCCGGCCCTTCACCGATCCCGACGGGATCTCGCGCTGTCATCTCGTTCTCGAGCCGGCGGTGATCCCGGTCATGCCGCGCCCGTGTCGCCCCTTTCAGGGCTGGCGCTACCTCAAGGTCGAAGAGGCGCCGCGGGATCTTGGCGACGACGGCGGCGACATCATGGACATGCCGGAGGACCTTCGCCGGGAGCTGCGCGATCTTGGCCTGCTCTGAGGCCTTCCGCGCGCCAAGGTTTCGGGCGAACATGCAGGCATGATCAATCTTCTCATTGCGCTTGTCGCGCTGTTCCTTCTGACCCAGGGCATCCGTTTTGCGGCCCATGCCAAGCCCGCCGCGCTGATCCGCGGGACCAAGATGCTGGGCGGGCTCGCCTGTTTCGGCGTCGCCGCCATGCTGTTTCTGCGGGGTCACACGGAGATGGCGCTCGGCGCCGCGGGCGTCGGCCTCTGGCTTGGCGGCTGGGCGTCTGCGCCTCAATGGCTGGAGCGGCTGCGGCCCGGGAAGCGGCGGACGCTGATGCGCTCGGCGATGATCGAAATTGAATTTGACCCATCGTCTGGCGCGATGGACGGGCGGGTTCTGGCCGGGCCGTTCGAGGGTCGTGCGCTCAACAGCATGGCGACGCAGGAACTGCAGGCCCTGCATCGCCTCTGCGCCGAAGGCGACCCGGAGGGCCTACGGCACCTTGAGATTTATTTTGACGGCCGGTTTGCCGGATGGCGTGGAGCAGGTGAGGGCGATGCTCACGCGCGCACGGGGAGCGACCGGGCGCGTCACAGCGGTACGATGACGGAAGATGAAGCTTATGAAGTCCTGGGACTTCAGAAAGGCGCTGCGCGTGACGACATTACGCGGGCGCATCGCACGCTCATGAAGAAACTGCACCCCGACCAGGGGGGGCCGACGGCTCTCGCCGCCAGAGTGAACGAGGCCAAAGAAATCCTGATGCGACGTCATCAGTAAACTCCACACGCTACGCGTTACGCAACGAACTCAGGGGGCATTCCGGCGGCTTCGCAGCCATCAATTTCTGGTGGTGAAACAGCCCATGCCGGAGCGTTTCAGCGACTTGCAGGCGGCTTCCGCCTGCGTCTCGCTCAGGCCGGCGAAGCGGGCGCGATACATCGTGCCTCCCTCGCGGCTGACCTTTTCGGTAAACGGCACGGCCGCCTTCAGCGCGCCGCGGCTGGCGGACTTGGCGCGGTCGAGTAGATCCTGCGCCTTGGCCGGGCCGTCCGTCGCGCCGATCTGGATCATGTAACCCTTGGCGGCGGCGGCGGGACGGGTCGAGATCTCGATCGCCTTGGCGGCAGGCGAAGCGATGTGGGGCAGCTCGGGCTGCGGCTGATAGGCCGCGACCTTGGTGTCGACGCGCAGCGTGGTCTTGCCCTGCTGTTCGGCCGGGGCGGGCCCCGCGACCCACCGCATTCCGTTGACCGGCGTCGTGCTCGGCACGACTGCGGCGGCGACGAGGCCGGCGCGGGTCGAACCATCGAGCGAGACGCCGCGATAGTCGCTGGTGGAGCCGGACACGAAGGCCGGGCGGGCCTTGCCGATGTCGACCGGACCGGTCGAGGCGACCTGGATCGGACGCTGCGGCTCGAGGCGGGCGGTTTCGGTCTTCACGGGCTCGGGACGGATCGCCTCGATGCGGCTGTCGGCCTTGATGGCGTCCATCGGGGCCGGCTTCACGACGGCGAGCGCGACGGGCTTGGGTTCGGGCTTGGGCTCCGCGCGCGCTTCCAGAACTTCTTCCATGCGACCCTGCGCGAGCACCGGCAGGGCGGTCTTCGCATTGGACGCATACTGGATCTTGTCCTCGATCAGCTCCGCCATGATGCGGTCGCGCGAGGCGGCGGAGGTGCCGCCGAGGACGGCGGCCACGACATGCTGGCCATCGCGGCGGACCGACGTCAGCAGGTTGAAGCCGGACTTGGCGGTGTAGCCGGTCTTGATGCCATCAACGCCTTCGAGGCGGCCCAGCAGGTTGTTGTGATTGCGGATCGAGGCGCCGGCGAAGCGGAAGTTATGCGTCGAGAAATACGCATAATACTTGGGGAAACGCTCCTGGATGGCGCGGCCGAGCAGCACGAGATCACGCGCCGTGGTGATCTGGCGCGGGTTGGGGAGGCCCGAGGCGTTCGCGTAATTGGTGCGCGACATGCCGATCGAATGCGCCTTGGCGGTCATCATCTCGGCGAAGCGAGCTTCGCTGCCGCCGATGTGGTCGGCGATGGCGGCGGCCACGTCATTGGCGGATTTCGTCACCAGGGCCTTGATGGCGTCTTCGGCCGAAATCGTCGCACCCGGGCGCAGGCCGAGCTTGGAGGGCGCCATCGAGGCGGCGTGTGCGGTCATCCGGATCGGCGTGTCGAGCGACATGCGACCCTTTTCGAGCTGCTCGAACAACATGTAGAGAGTCATCACCTTGGTGACGGACGCCGGGTGACGCAGTTCGTTTTCGTTCTTTGCGTAGAGCGTCTTGCCGGTGTTGGCGTCAACGACGAGCGCGGCGAAAGGCGGCGCATAAGGGGCCGCAGCGCGGGCATGCTTGACGCGATGCTTGCGCGGACGCGCCTCCGCATCCGTCGACGGAAGCGACATCGCGAAGACAAGGCCCACGCCAGCGACGAGGGCCAATATCCGGTCACGCCGGCTTGAGACGCAGATGTTCATTACACTAACCCTCGGAGACCATGGGGGTCATTCGCGACCCGTCACCTCAACGACACAGTTTGTCAGGCTAGGTGAACGCGGTTTCCACCCGGTTAATGGCGGGCGCTCGGCGACGTCTAAAATTTTCGGTTCATTTTGAGCTTGACGTTAACCACACGGTGACCTAAACAGCCTGACCAGCTTGGAAACAAACCGAGTTGACCGCGCACCGAATCGTGCGCTGGGCGTCGTGTTTTCAAGACGCGTGTTTGTGTTCAGTGACGTTTCAAAGTTTTGGTCTTCGTGGCGCGTTTGTGCGCACCGCCTGAATTCCGGTTGTTAGATGGTTCAGCCATCAACTTTATTTTCAGAGGAGTTTGATCCATGTCCCTTTCGTCCCGTGTCCTCCTCGTGCTGGCGCCGCTGGCTTTTCTGCCGGCCTGCACGTCGCAGGATACCCAGATGACGGCAGAAGATTTTCAGAAGCCTGAAAACGCCACGGTGCTCGCCAAGACTTTGTCGGGCTGCAAGATGGTGCTGTCGTCGGATCCGCGCGCCGCGAACTGCAAGGCCGCCAACAACGCCAAGTTCTTTCTCGACGCCAAGGAAATCGGCCGCATCCGCCGTCAACAAGTCGCTCAGCGCGACGCCGGCCCGGACGTCACCTCCGCCCGCTAGGACCTGCAGGCTCGTTCACGCTGGCTGGATGTATGTTCCGGCTGCATCCGGCGAGCGAGCGGCAGGCTCCGAAGGTCTATTGTGCACTGCAACATAAATTCTTGACACCGTTGTGCAGCGCACATAGGTTGTTCTCGACAGCAGGCCGGGTTGGCTGGTCCGCTGGTGCGCCGCCCGAGGCGGCTCGTTCAGAGGGCAATACGATGTTCAAGAACATGGAAGATCTCCAGAAGTACAGCAAGGACCAGCTCGAGTCCGCCACCGCCGCCGCGTCCGCCGTGACGAAGAGCGTGCAGCAGATCGCCGCCGAAGCGTCCGACTTCTCCAAGAAGTCCCTCGAGACCTCGTCGGCGTTCATGGAAAAGCTCCTCGGCGCCAAGTCGCTCGACAGCGCGGTGCAGATCCAGACCGATTACGCGAAGTCCTCCTACGAGACCCTCGTCGCCCAGGCGACGAAGATGGGCGAGCTCTACACGAGCCTCGCGAAGGAAGCCTTCAAGCCGGTCGAGGCGGTTGTCGCCAAGGCCCAGGCTGCGGCCAAGTAAGCAGTTCAGGTTCGGCGGCGGCGCATGTCGCTCTGTCGCGAGACTGTTTTTGCAGGACTAAATTCGACGAAAGGCCCGGCGATCGCCGGGCCTTTTTTGTTTGTGGCGGCGCTCGAACAATGCAGGCGCAATTGTGGTTTTCCGGATTTACACAGTTCGCGTTCGCACCCGCACTGGCGCATGTCGATTGACTGGTTAAACTGTTCGAGGCCCCGGCAATTGTGACTCGGTTCGGCCCTTGAAGCCGGTCGCGGCCAAATCGCGCAGGGCCGAGGTGAGGTTGACCCCTTATCATCAGCTTGCGTCGGACTACATGTATGATGTCCGGGGACAAGGGACGAGGCAAAGTGACGGTCGGTAATATTTCGTACTGCGCATCTATGGTCGACGGTCAGGCGCGCGTAGCGCGCCGCAGCCTTGAGTCGCGCCCCACCGCGTCATTCTCGCCTCGGGCCGCACGGCCCACTCGGGCCGCACGGGAGCCCAGAAAGGGCGACCCCGGGAACAACGGATCCGGCACCGCTGTTATCACGCGTACAAAGACACAAACGAAAAAGCCGGCGATGTACCGCGTTCTCATTCTGAACGACGATTACACGCCGATGGAATTCGTCGTCACGGTGCTCCGGAAGTTTTTCAACAAGGGCCCCGACGAGGCCACCCGCATTATGCTGCACGTTCACCATCATGGTGTCGGGGAGTGTGGTGTGTTCACTTACGAAGTCGCGGAAACCAAGGTCACGCAGGTCATGGATTTCGCTCGCAAGCACCAGCACCCCCTGCAGTGCATTATGGAAAAGAAGTGAGAGCCGCACATGCCATCCTTCTCACGTAATCTCGAACAGTCGCTCCACAGGGCTCTCGCGGTGGCGAATGAACGCCACCATGAATATGCGAC
>JAQGKM010000436.1 GCA_028290125.1 Hyphomicrobiales bacterium
ACCTTTTCACCCTTACCCCGGACGGATCCGGGGCGGTTCGTTCTCTGTGGCGCTTTCCCTGGGGTCGCCCCCGCCGGACGTTATCCGGCGCCGTGTCTCCATGGAGCCCGGACTTTCCTCTCCCGAAGGAGCGGCCGTCCAGCCGACTGGCCTCTTGGGGCTTAGAGGGCAGGGGGGACGGGGTCAAGTGAAGCTCGTCATTGCGAGGAGCCGAAGGCGACGCGGCAATCCATCTTCGGATGGCTGCCGCTAGATGGATTGCCGCGTCGCTGCGCTCCTCGCAATGACGAGGACGAGATTTATAAGCTCGCCGGTTTGCATGGCTCGGTCTGACGGGTATGAAAACCGCATGAGCCACCCCGCCCCGGATTCCCCCGTCGCCTCCAAAGTCTTTCCCTCGCCCAATCATGGCGAGCGCAAGGGCGGGGCGCCGGACATGATCATCCTGCACTACACCGGCATGCCCAGCGGCGCCGAGGCGTTGATGCGGCTGACCAATCCGGTGAGCGAAGTCTCGGCGCATTATTTTGTCTGGGAGGACGGCGGCATACTGCAGCTCGTGCCCGAAGCGCGGCGCGCCTGGCATGCGGGGGCTGCGAGCTGGAAGGGCGAGAGCGACATCAACTCGCGCTCGATCGGCATCGAGCTCGTCAATCCCGGTCACGAGGGTGGTTCGCCGCCGTTCGCGTCCGCGCAGATCGAGGCGACGATCGCGCTCTGCGCCGACATCTGCGCGCGCCATGCGATCGCGCCCGAGCGCGTGCTGGCGCATTCCGACGTCGCGCCCGCGCGCAAATGCGATCCGGGCGAGCTGTTTCCGTGGGACGCGCTGCATGCGCGCGGCGTCGGGCATTTCGTGCCGCCGGCGCCCATCGCCGGCGGGCGCTTCTTTGCGCTGGGCGATGAGGGCCAGCCGGTGCAGGCGCTGCAGGCGATGTTCGGGATCTACGGCTACGGGATCTCGGTGACGGGCGTGTTCGACACGGCGACCGAGCAGGTCGTGCGCGCCTTCCAGCGCCATTTCCGCCCCGCGCAGGTGGACGGCGTCGCCGACGCCTCGACGATCATGACGCTGCGCGACCTGATCGCGAGCGTGCGCGCCTAGAATTTCATCTCGACGGAAAGCTTGTTGTTCTTCGGCCGCACGAAGATGCCGCCCGGCGCGAGATCGCTGACCCAGACGCCGGCGCCCGGCTTGTGGAACACCGTGATGGTGTCGTGCGTGCCCGGAACCGGCACCTCGATCTTCTTGCCCTTGTCGGCTTCCTGCTTCAGCGGCGGCGCGGGCAGCTCCATCGGCAGGACCGGATCGGCGGTGGTGACGCGGTCGAGTTCCGTGCACGCGCCGCATTCCGACGCCTCCTGCGCGAGAGCAGGGGAGGCGAGCAGCAGAACGAGAGCGGCGGCGCGGAGGATCATGGGCGCGACCTTAGCGGAAATCTTGGCGGAAATGGGACACGCGTCGTCATTGCGAGCGGAGCCAAGCAACCCAGTCAGTCACCCTGGTTAACGCACGCGTGCGTGCGACGAAAACGGCGACTGACGCACGCGGGGCTTCTGGATGGCTTCGCTGCGCTCGCAATGACGGCGCGTGTGCCTCATCCTCGCAATGACGAGGACTATTCCTTCCCGGGCGGCAGCACGGCCTTCTTCATGGCCTCGATCACCGCGTCCGGCTGCGTCGCGACGTCGACCATCAGCGCCTGCAATTGTTCGCCGCCCAGCGGATCGACGCCGAGCTTGCGGCGCCTTGCATCTTCGAGAAACCCCTCATCCTTCGTCATCTTCTCGAAGCCGGCGCGCAAGGCCACCAGTCGCTCGGGCGCAACGCCCGGCGTGGTGAGGAACGCGCGGCCGATGGAGGAGGTGCTGGCCATCAGCTTCAGCACGTTGCGGTCCTGCTCGACATTGGTGAGTTCGAGCACGGTCGGCACATCGGGGATTTCGCGATAGCGCTCCAGCGCGATCGTGTAGAGCACCTTGATCTTCTTGTCGTCGAACCAATCCTGCTTCGTCTGCAGATAATCCCAGCTCGTCGAGCCGATGCCGTCCGCTTCGCCGCGTTCGAGCGCGAGGCCCATTGCGGCGGAGGACGAGTAGCCGAGAATGACCTTGAACTTCGTGCCGATGAGCCGGTTCAGCGCCCACGGAATCGTCGCCGACGTGCCGGCCGCGGCGTTTGCTGAAAGCACGGTTTCGGTGCGCTTGATCTCGTCGATGCTCTGCGCCTTCGCGCTCTTGAAGACGAGGCCGACCAGCACCGCCTGATCGACGCGGCCGATCCAGCCGAATTTCTCCGGCTCGAACTTGCGTGTCTTGTCGGTGATCTTTTCGAGCACGAAGGTCGGTTGAAACAGCGCGATGGTGGAGCCGTCCTTGGGCGCCAGATTGTAGACGTGTTCGGCCGCCGCGATGGAGCCCGCGCCCGGCATGTTGCGCGGCACGATGGTCGGCTTGCCGGGCAGGAAATCGCCGAGATGCTGCGCGACGAGCCGCGCCGAAAAATCGTAGCCGCCGCCTTCGCCAAGGCCGATGATCATGTTGAGGGTGCGGCCCTTGTAGAAGTCTTCCACAGGGTCGGCGAGGGCGGGCGTCGCGCCCATCATCGTCATTGCGAGGAGCGCAGCGACGCGGCAATCCATCTTGCGATGGCGGCCGAAGATGGATTGCTTCGTCGCTTCGCTCCTCGCAATGATGGTCGCTGACGCGGCGCAAGCCGACCCCGTTGAGAACTTCTACAAGGGCCGCACGCTCAACATGATCATCGGCCTTGGCGAAGGCGGCGGCTATGATTTCTCCGCGCGGCTCGTCGCGCAGCATCTCGGCGAATTCCTGCCCGGCAAACCGACCATCGTGCCGCGCAACATGCCCGGCGCCGGCTCCATCGCAGCCGCCGAGCACGTTTATAATATCGCGCCAAAGGATGGCGCCACCATCGCGCTGTTTCAGCCGACGTTCGTGCTGGAAAAGATCACAGACAAGGCGCGCAAATTCGAGCCGGAGAAATTCGGCTGGATCGGCCGGGTCGATCAGGCGGTGCTTGTCGGCCTCGTGTTCAAATCGTCGAAGGCGCAGAGCATCGACGAAATCAAGCGCACGGAGACCGTACTTTCCGCCAATGCGGCGGCTGGCACGTCGGCGACAATTCCCTGGGCGC
>JAQGKM010000066.1 GCA_028290125.1 Hyphomicrobiales bacterium
GCCCGAACTTCATCGGCGTCGGCGGCTATGATGGCATGCATGCCATCTACGAGGCGCTGAAGAAGACCAATGGCGACACCGACGGCACCAAGCTCGTCGAAGCCATGAAGGGCGCGACCTGGGAAAGCCCCCGCGGCATGATGACGATCGATCCCGCCACGCGCGACGTGGTGCAGGACGTCTACATCCGCAAGGTCGAGAAGAAGGACGGCGAGCTCTACAACGTCGAGTTCGACGTCGTGAAGCAGGTCAAGGATCCGATCCACAAGTAGGATCGGCCAGGGAACATCTGAGGCCCCCCGCGGCGTCGCCGCGGGGGCATCTGTCTCAGGCGCGGGAGGGCGCTTTGCTGACAATCCTGTTCGACGGCGTAGCTTATGGCATGCTGTTGTTTATTCTCGCCGTCGGTCTGTGCGTCACGCTGGGCCTGATGAACTTCATCAATCTCGCGCACGGCGCCTTTGCGATGGCGGGCGGCTATCTCACCATCACGCTGATGCAGCAGGCCGGCGTGCCGTTCCTGCTGTGCCTGCCGGCGGCGTTCATCTTCGCCGCTGCGCTCGGACTGTTGCTCGAGCGCACGCTTTACCGGCACCTCTATGACAAGACGCATCTCGACCAGGTGCTGTTCTCCATCGGCCTCGTGTTCATGTCGATGGCGATGATCGACTACGCCTATGGTGCCAACCAGCAGATCGTGAACCTGCCGGACTATCTGACCGGCCGCCTGAATTTCCTCGGCGCCTCGATCGGCGTCTATCGCCTGTTCGTCATCGTCATCTGCAGCCTGCTCGTCATCGGCCTGCAACTCATTCTCACGCAGACGCGCTTCGGCTCGCGGCTGCGCGCGGCGGTCGACGACGGCCGCGTCGCGCGCGGCATGGGCATCGACGTGACGCGCATCTTCGCCGTCACTTTCGCGGTCGGCTCGGGGCTCGCGGGTCTCGGTGGCGCGCTCGGCACCGGCATCATCTCGTTCGATCCGACGTTCCCGCTGAAATACATGATCTACTTCCTGATCGTGATTTCGGTCGGCGGCACGACGACGATCACCGGCCCGTTCCTCGCCGCCATCCTGCTCGGCGTCGCAGACGTTGCCGGCAAATATTACGTCCCCGCCGTTGGCGGCTTCATCATCTACACGATCATGGTGCTCGTGCTGATCCTGCGGCCGCAAGGCCTGTTCGCCCGCGGCCCGGCCCGCTGAGACTCGAATGACCGACATCGCACTCTCCCATCGACCCTCTCCGGAAGCGCAAAAGGCGCGCGCCGTGCTGCTCGGCCGCTCGCGCTGGGGCGTCGCCGAAATCGCCTTCTGGGTGATCGCGGCGGCCTGTTACTTCCTGCTGCCCACAAAGCTTTCCCTGCTGAGCGAGATCGCCATCCTGGGCCTGCTCGCGCTGTCGATCGATCTGGTGCTCGGCTACGCCGGCATCGTGACGCTGGGGCAAGGCGCCTTCTTCGGCGTCGGCGCCTATGCGGCGGGGCTCGCGGCGAAATATGGCGCGGGCTCGGCGCCGTGGAGCGATCCGGTGATCGGCCTGTTCATCGGCGGCGGCTTCGCCGCGCTGATCGGCTTCATCACCAGCTTCCTCGTGCTGCGCGGCTCGGACCTCACGCGCCTGATGGTGACGCTTGGCGTCGCACTCATCGTCGACGAGATCGTCAACCAGACGAAATGGCTGACCGGCGGCTCCGACGGTCTGCAGGGCGTGCTGCCGTCGGCCGTGCTCGGCATCTGGGATTTCGATCTCTACGGCAAGACCGCCTTCATCTACTCGATGGTGGTTCTGTTCGTGCTCTTCCTGCTGGCGCGCGCCATCGTGAAATCGCCGTTCGGCTTGTCGCTGCAGGCGATCAAGGGCAATCCGCTGCGCACGCGCGCCATCGGCATGCCGGTCAACGGGCGGCTCGTCGCCATCTACACGATCGGTTCGTTCTATGCGGGTGTGGCGGGCGCGCTCGCCGCGCAGACGACGCAATTCGCCTCGCCCGATTACGTCGCCTTCCATCGCTCCGCGGATGCGCTGTTGATGCTGGTGTTCGGCGGCGCGGGCCATCTCTACGGCGGGCTGCTCGGCTCGATCATCTTCCGCACCATGCAGGACGTGCTTGGCAACATCACGCCGCAATATTGGCAGTTCTGGCTCGGCGCGACGCTCGTCGCGCTCGTGCTGTTCGTGCGCGGCGGCATCCTCGGCTTGCTGTCGGGCCTGCGCGACCGCATGAAGCGCAAGGGAGACGCGGCATGAGCGCGAAGATCCTGCTCGAATCCCGCCAGCTGGTGAAACGTTTCGGCGGCATCCTTGCGACCGACCATGTCGATTTCACATTGCCGGAAGGCGCGCGTCACGCGCTGATCGGCCCGAACGGCGCCGGCAAGACGACCTTCGTCAATCTTCTGTCGGGCGTGTTGACGCCGACGTCGGGCGAGATCTTTCTCGACGGCGTCAACGTCACCGGCTGGTCGGCGCGCCGCCGCGCCCATGCCGGCATGGCGCGCACGTTCCAGATCAACCAGCTGTTCGCCGATCTGACGCCGCTCGAGACCCTGGTGCTCACCATTTCCGAGCGCGAAAATGCAGGCTGGTCGTGGTTCCGGCCCGTCGGCTCGCGCGCCGATTTCGTCGACGAGGGCATGGCGCTGCTGCGCCAGCTCGGCATCGAGGACATCGCGCATGGCCGCGTCGGCGTGCTCGCCTATGGCAAGCAGCGGCTGCTCGAAATCGCCGTGGCGCTGGCGCAGAAGCCGAAAGTGCTGCTGCTCGACGAGCCCGCCGCCGGTGTGCCCGAACATGAGCGCGAGCAGATTCTCGACGTCGTCGCGGCCCTGCCGGACAATGTCGCGCTCATCCTGATCGAGCACGACATGCATCTCGTCTTCCGCTTCGCGAAATCCATTTCGGTGCTGGTCAACGGCGGCCTGTTCATGGAAGGCACGCCCGAGGAGGTCGCCAGCGATCCGCGCGTCCGAAAGGTCTATCTCGGCGAGGAGGAAGTGAATGTCTGATCTCCTCACGCTGGACAACATCGCCGCCGGCTATGGCGAGGCGCAGGTGCTGTCGGGCATTTCGCTAAACCTGCGCGAGGGCGAGGCGTTGGCGCTGCTTGGGCGCAACGGCACCGGCAAGACGACGCTCATCAACACCATCGTGGGCCTCACGCGCCGCCGCGGCGGCGCCATTGCGCTGGCGGGCAAGGACATCACCAAACTGCGCCCCGACCAGCGCGCGCTCGCCGGCATCGGCTGGGTGCCGCAGGAGCGCAACATCTTCCGCTCGCTGACCGTGGAGGAAAACATCACCGCCGTGATGACGCCGGGACCGTGGACGGTCGAGCGCATCTTCGGCATGTTCCCGCGCCTGCAGGAGCGCCGCCGCAACATGGGCAACCAGCTCTCGGGCGGCGAACAGCAGATGCTGGCGGTCGGCCGCGCGCTGGCGCTGAACCCGCGCGTGCTGCTGCTCGACGAGCCGCTGGAGGGGCTGGCCCCGATCATCGTCGACGAACTGCTCGCGGCCTTGCGCCGCATCATCGTCGAGGAGCGCATGTCCGCGATCATCGTTGAGCAGAGCGCCCGCAAGATCCTGCCGCTCACCGAGCGGGCGATCATCCTGGACCGGGGCGCCATCGCCCACGAGGGACCATCTCCCGAACTGGCCGCGGATGCTGTAAGACTGGCGAGCCTCCTTGGAGTCGCGGGCAAACCCGGAGCCGAGGTGGCGCATTGAAGGATCCCGTGCGGGTCCTGTGTTGGAGGAAGAAGTAATGCAACGCACACGGCCGCCCTTCCGGGCTGATCACGTCGGCTCGCTCCTGCGCCCTGCGGCGCTGAAGGATGCGCGCATCAAGTTCGCGCGGGGCGAAATTTCCGGGTCCGACCTGAAGGCGACGGAAGACTACGAAATCAAGAAGGTCATCGCCCGGCAGGAAGAGATCGGCCTGCAGTCGATCACCGATGGCGAATATCGCCGCGCCTGGTGGCACTTCGACTTCCTCGGCCACCTGCAGGGCGTCGAACTCATCGACGTCGACCAGGGCATCCAGTTCTCGGGCGTGCAGACCAAGGCGCAGGCCCCGCGCGTGATGGAGCGGATCGATTTCGCCGACCATCCGATGCTGGCGCATTTCCGCTATCTGCGCGAGCACGTCACCAAGACGCCGAAGATGACCATCCCGTCGCCCTCGATGCTGCATTATCGCGGCGGTCGCAAGATGATCAACATGGGCGTCTATCCGCAGATGGACGATTTCTATCATGATCTCGGGCAGGCCTATCGCAAGGCCGTGCACGCCTTCTACGGCGAGGGCTGCAAGTACCTGCAGCTTGACGATTGCTCCTTCGCCTATCTGTGCGATCCCGAGCAGCGGAAAATGCTCAGCAGCCGGGGCGATGACCCGGAGAAGCAGGGCCAGATCTACGCCGGCATGATCAACGCCGCCATCGACGGCCGCCCCGCCGACATGGCGATCACCATGCATCTCTGCCGCGGCAACTTCCGCTCGACCTTCGTGGCGTCCGGCGGCTACGAGCCGATCGCCGACCTGCTGTTCAACCAGGTCAACGCCGACGGCTATTTCATGGAATGGGACAACGACCG
>JAQGKM010000072.1 GCA_028290125.1 Hyphomicrobiales bacterium
ACGGCAAGCGTGGATTTGGCCGCAGCGGCGCCCTAGACTGCGCGACATGACATTGCCGGAGCCGCCATGATCGCCGGATGGGCCGCCGTATTGACCGCGCTGGTTTATCTCTGCGCGCTGTTCGCCAACGCCCAATACGTCCACACGCAGTCGCCCCCCTACAAGGGCGCGCGCAGCCGGTCCTTCATCAATGCGATGACGCACGGCGTCTATTGCACGTCCTGGACCTTCTTCGGCTCGGTCGGCTTCGCGTCCGAAAAGGGGTTGGAATTCCTGCCGATCTACATCGGCCCGATCCTCGTCGTGGGCCTCGGCTATCGCTTCATCCAGCGCATCATCCGGCTGTCGAAATCGCAGAGCATCACGTCGGTGGCCGACTTTGTCGCGTCGCGCTTCGGCAAGTCGCAGGCGGTCGCGGGGGTCGTCGCGCTGATCGCGGTCGTCGGCGCTGTGCCGTATGTCGCCTTGCAGCTGAAGGCCATCTCATCGTCGCTGACGACCGTGCTGGTGTCGCTCGACATGAAGCACATGGCCGTGCTGTCGCCCGGCGCCGGCACGATGGCGATCCTGGTGACGCTGCTGCTGGCGGGTTTCGCCATGGCGTTCGGCACCCGCCACATCGACGCAACAGAACATCAGGACGGGCTGATGCTGGCGGTGGCGGCCGAATCGGTGGTGAAGCTGGTCGCCTTCATCACTGTGGGCGCCTATGTCGTCTGGTTCATGTTCGACGGCTTTTCGGATCTCGCGGCGCGCGCCGACGCCTATCCGAAGCTGCGCGCCATCCTGGCCGATCCGCCGGATCTCGACATTGTCCTGTGCAACACGCTGCTCTCGGCCTGCTGCATCGTGCTGCTGCCGCGACAGTTCCACGTCATGGTCGTCGAGAACCGAGACGAGCGCGACGTCGCCAAGGCAGCGTGGATGTTTCCGCTCTATCTCGTCGCCATCAACATCTTCGTCATCCCGCTGGCGATCGCCGGGCACCTGCTGTTTCCGGCCGGCGCCATCAACCGCGACATGACGGTTCTGGCGCTGCCGCTGGTCGATCAGGCGAGCATCGTCGCGCTGATCGGCCTCGTCGGCGGGCTGTCGGCTGCGACCGCCATGGTGGTGGTGGCGAGCGTTGCACTGTCGATCATGATCTCCAACGATCTCATCGTGCCGACGCTTCTGCGCAACCAGAACATCCGCGCCTGGATCGAAGCGCGCGATCTCGGCTCCCTGATCCTCGTCGTGCGTCGCGTGTCGATTCTTCTGCTGCTGCTTCTCGCCTACGGCTATTTCCGCTTCGCGGGCGATGCGCAGCTGGTGCAGATGGGGCTGTTGTCCTTCGCGGCCATCGCGCAGATTGCGCCGGCCTTCCTCGGCGGACTGACATGGCGGCGGGCCAATGCGCGCGGCGCGATGGCCGGCATGATGATCGGGCTCGGCGTCTGGGCCTACACGCTGCTCATTCCCTCGCTCGACACGCAATACATGGCGCTCGACTCGCTGGTGGCGAACGGTCCGTTGGGCCTCGCCTATCTCAAGCCGACGGGGCTCTTCGGATTGCAGATGCACCCGCTGGTGCATGGCACGTTTTGGAGCCTGTCGCTCAACATCCTGGCCTTCATCGGCTTCTCGCTGACGCGACATCCGACCGCGATCGAGCGCCTGCAGGCGCAGACCTTCGTGGGCCCCAGCACCGGGCCGCTGCCGCCGACCTTCCGCATCTGGGGCGGCGGCGTCACGGCGCGCGAACTCGAGGCGACGGTCGGCCGCTATCTCGGCGTCGAGCGGACACGCCGCGCCTTCGACGATTTCATGACGTCGCGCGGCATGACGTTCACGCAGACGCTCGAGGCCGACATTCACCTGTTGCGCTTCGCCGAGCATCTGCTCGCGTCGGCCATCGGCGCCGCCTCGTCGCGGCTCGTGCTGTCAATCCTGCTGCGGCGACGCAACCTGTCGCGCGGCGCGGCGCTGCGCCTGATCGACGACGCCGCGACGACGCTGCAGCAGAACCGAGACATGCTGCAATATGCGCTCGACTTCGCGCGCCAGGGCATCACCGTCTGCGACAGCGACCTGCGGCTGATCTGCTGGAATCGCGAGTTCGGCGAATTGTTCGACCTGCCGGCCGAGCATCTGCGCATGGGCATGGGCCTTGAGGAAATCGTGCGCTTCAACGCGTCGCGCGGGATCTACGGGCCGGGTCCGGTCGAAGAATATATCGCGGCGCGGCTCGAGACGCTCGTCACCGAAAGCGAGCCGTTCCGGCTGCGGCTGTTCGCGCCCGTGAACTGCGTCATCGAGATTCGCTCCGCTCGCCTGCCCGATGGCGGCATCGTCACCACCTACACGGATGTGACCGAGGCGGTGGCGGCCGAAGAGGTGCTGGAGCGCGCCAATGAAACGCTGGAGCAGCGCGTGCGCGAGCGCACCGAGCAATTGATCCGGCTGAACGAGGAACTGGCGCGCGCAAAGACCGAAGCCGACGACGCCAATGTGTCGAAGACGCGCTTCCTCGCTGCGGCGAGTCACGACATCCTGCAGCCGCTCAACGCCGCACGCCTCTACGCGACGTCACTGCTGGAGCGCATGGACGAGGCGGTCGCGCCCAAGGATACGCAACAGCGCACGCTCGCGCGCAACGTCGACGCCGCGCTGGAATCGGTCGAGGAAATCCTCACCGCGCTGCTCGACATGTCGCGTCTCGACGCGGGCGCCATGAAGGCGGAGCTGTCCAACTTCCGCATCGAGGATATTTTGCGACAGTTGCGCTTGGAGTTCACACCGCAGGCGCGCGAGCGCGGGCTGGAGCTGATCTTCGTGCCCTGCTCGGCCACGGTGCGCTCCGACCGCCGGCTGCTGCGCCGCCTGCTACAGAACCTTGTGTCGAACGCCATCAAATACACGCCGAAAGGCCGCGTGCTCGTGGGCTGCCGGCGCATGGGTGACGAGATCCGCGTCGAGATCTGGGACACCGGGCTCGGCATTCCGGTCGAGAAGCAGAAGAGCGTGTTCCGCGAATTCGAGCGGCTCGCCAATGCGGCCAAGACGGCGCCGGGTCTCGGCCTCGGGCTGTCGATCGTCGAGCGACTGAGCAAGGTGCTGCAGCATCGCATCCGCCTGCGCTCGACGCCCGGAAAGGGCTCGATGTTCTCGGTCGACCTGCCGGTCGTCGCCGCGCTGCCGGTCGCGGTCGAGGATCCGGAGGCTGCGCCCGTCGCGCATCTGCCGCTCGCCGGGCTCATCGTGCTCGCCATCGACAACGAGCCGCGCATTCTGGAAGGCATGCAGTCGCTGCTGGGCGGCTGGGGCTGCCGCATCGTCGTCGCGCCCAACG
>JAQGKM010000097.1 GCA_028290125.1 Hyphomicrobiales bacterium
CCGCCGGCGAGGGCGAATTGCTGCCGCTTACTTGGCGAAAGCGGGATTGATGGTCTTGCACGCGTCGACGAGGCCCTTCACGGCTTCGACCGACTTGGCGAACATGTCCTTCTCGGCGTCGTTGAACTCGATCTCGACGATCTTCTCGACGCCGTTCGCGCCGATCATGACCGGCACGCCGACATACATGTCCTTCACGCCGTACTGGCCGGTGAGATAGGCCGCGCAGGGCAGGATGCGCTTCATGTCCTTGAGATAGGATTCAGCCATCGAGATGGCCGACGAGGCAGGCGCGTAGAAGGCCGAGCCGGTCTTCAGCAGGGCGACGATCTCGCCGCCGCCGCCGCGCGTGCGCTTGACGATCGAGTCGAGCTTCTCCTGGGAGAGCCAGCCCATCTTGACGAGTTCCGGCAGCGGCACGCCGCCCACTGTCGAGTGACGGATGAGCGGGACCATGTCGTCGCCGTGGCCGCCGAGCGTCATGGCGTGGACGTCCTTCACGGACACGCCGAGTTCCTCGGCGAGGAAGAAGCGGAAACGCGCGGAGTCGAGGACGCCGGCCATGCCCACGACCTTGTTGGCCGGAAGGCCGGACGACTTCTGGAGCGCCCACACCATCGCGTCGAGCGGGTTGGTGATGCAGATGACGAAGGCGTTGGGCGCGTGCTGCGCGATGCCCGCGCCGACCGACTCCATGACCTTCAGATTGATGCCGAGAAGATCGTCGCGGCTCATGCCCGGCTTGCGCGGCACGCCGGCGGTGACGATGACGACGTCGGCGCCTGCGATGGCGGTGTAATCATTGGCGCCGGTCAGCTTGGCGTCGAAACCATCGACGGGAGCCGATTCGGCGAGATCGAGCGCCTTGCCCTGCGGGGTGCCCTCGGAAATGTCGAAGAGGACAATATCGCCAAGCTCTTTCAGGCCGGCGAGATGAGCGAGGGTGCCGCCGATCTGGCCGGCTCCGATCAATGCAATCTTGTTACGCGCCATAGCAGGGTCCTTATAAGGCTGGCGAGGCACGCCCGCTGGCGTCCCGCTCGTGAACCGGCGCCTCTTTGACTCAGGGGTGGGTCACTGACAAGTCGGACGGAAGGCTAAGATTTCGGCTAACGCGTGCGCCCGACTGCCGGGGCAATGCGTCGAGAGGGGTAAAAGGTCCGCCGTGTCAGGCGCTTAGATGGTTAGAACTCAGTTAATCACGCTTCTGCAAACCGACGGTAGAAACGTGTAACAAATAACAATTTTTGTCAGCTGTCAGCGCAAGAATCAGATTTTGCCGCTCGCCAGAATGCGCAGGATCAACCTGACGCAACGGTCGCAACGCCCATCAATCTGGCCGCGCGGAACGTCCTTGTCGAGCCGGACGGCGATCGGGCTCATGAACCTGTAGACTGCGTCGAAGACGAGCGCGAGCGCGCGGCGCTGGTCGGCGATGTCGAACATGCCGCCGCTCGTCCCCTCGTCCAGCACGCGCTGGATCTCGGATTGCAAGCGCGTGCGGTGCTTGCGGGCGATCGCCCTGCCCTCCTCGACCGAGCGGCAGAACAGGTCGAAGATCTCGGGGTCGCTTTCAAGCTTGTCGCGATAGGAGCGGTGCACCGAGATGATGATTCTCTCGAGCTTGTCGAAGGCGGGGTCTGGTCCGTCCGCCACCGTCCGGCAGGCGGCCTCGACGGGTTTCAGCCATTGCTCGGTGACGGCGTCGAACAGCGCTTCCTTGGACGGGAAGTAGCGATAGACATTGCCGTGCGACATGCCGGCCTCCTTTGCGACCGACACGACCGTCAGGCGCGACGCGCCGAACCGCCGGACGTGTTCAGCCGCGAGGTCGAGAATGCGCAGGTCGGTTTCCTGGGTGGAGGACGGCGCAGGCATGTTCGCCCCTCAGGTTTCGACAAGGCCGCTCGACCCGCCCGAACTTTCCGACGTCGCGGCGCCGTGTGGCAAGGCCAGATATTCGGTCGAGCGCATCTCGATCAGTCGGGACGCCGTGCGATCGAACTGGAAAGCCTCGTGCCCGCTTCTTGCACGGTAGAGTTCGGTCGGCTCGGCGGCGGCGGACGCGATCAGTTTCACATGCCGGTCGTAGAGCGCGTCAATGAGATTTATGAAGCGCTTCGCCTCGTTGCGCTTCGCCTCGTCCATCACCGGGATTTCCTCGACGATCAACGTGTGGAACGCCTGCGCGAGTTCGAGATAATCGGTCGCGCCGAGCGGCTGTTCGCAAAGGTCCGCAAAGCGGAAACGCGCGACGCCGCCGGCGCGCTCCGGCACTTTCACCTTGCGGCCCAGAACTTCGACGAAGCCGGGCCGGCCATGGTCGAGGCCGGTCAGCTTCTTGAACATGCGGTCGATCCTGCGCTTCGCATCGGCGTCCGCAGGCACGTGGTAGACTGGCTCGTTCGACAGCTTTTCGAGGCGGAAGTCCGTACGCGACTGCAGTTCGAGCACTTCCATCCGCTCCTGCAGCAGATCAATGAACGGCACGAACAGCGCGCGGTTCAGGCCGTTCTCGTAGAGCCGGTCAGGCACGACATTCGACGTCGCGACAACCACCACGCCTTGCGCGAAGAGCGCGGTGAACAGGCGTCCCAGGATCATCGCATCGGCGATATCCGTGACGGCGAATTCATCGAAACAGAGAAGGGCCGCCTTGCGAGCGAGATCCTGCGCCACCGGGGCGAGCGGATCCTCGCCCTTCACTTCGCCGGCCTTCAGCTTTTGCCGGTAGGCGTGGATGCGCGCATGCACGTCGGCCATAAAGGCATGGAAATGGACGCGCCGTTTGCGCGCGACCGGCGCCGCCTCGAAGAAGAGATCCATCAGCATCGTCTTGCCGCGCCCGACGGAGCCCCAGATGTAGAGACCCCGGATCGGCGGCGTGTCCGGCTTGCGACCGAACAGGCGCTTCAGCGCATTGGGCTTTCCGGGCAACTTGTAGTCATGCAGCCGGCGCGCGAGCGCATCGAGCTCCTCCAGCGCCGCTTCCTGCGCCGGGTCGCACTCCAGATCGCCCGAGGCGACAAGATCGTAATAGAGGTCGAGGACCGAGGTGGGGGTCACGTCTGTTTCCGGTGGCGCAAAGCTGCACTAGCCGCCATGGCTGCCCAGCGCAAGCCTCCAACGAAAAAGGCCGGCGCTCCCGAAGAGCGCCGGCCTCGACATTGGTAAGATCGGAGCTGGATCAGCTCTGGCGCTCGACCATCATGTTCTTGATCTCGGCGATCGCCTTCGCGGGGTTCAGGCCCTTCGGGCACGCCTTGGCGCAATTCATGATCGTGTGGCAGCGATAGAGAC
>JAQGKM010000121.1 GCA_028290125.1 Hyphomicrobiales bacterium
ATCCAGTGGGGCGAGAAGGTGGTCGAGCCGATCTTCGAGTCGAAGGACGATTACGAAGTCATCTACCGTCTCGCGACCAAGCTCGGCTTCGCCGACAAGATGTTCAAGAACATCAAGGTCGAGAAGAACCGTCCGGTGGCGGAAGACATCCTGCGCGAGATCAACCGCGGCGGCTGGTCGACCGGCTATTCGGGGCAGAGCCCCGAACGCCTCAAGGCGCATGTAAAGCATCGCGACAAGTTCGACCTCGTCACGCTGCGCGCGCCGGCCGACACGCCGGAAGTGGGCGGCGATTACTACGGCCTGCCGTGGCCGTGCTGGGGCACGCCGGAGATCAGGCATCCGGGCACCCACACTCTCTACAACACCAACCTTCACGTGAAGGATGGCGGCGGCACGTTCCGCGCGCGCTTCGGCGTGGTCTATGAAGACAAGAAGGCCGACGGCACGTCGACGACCTATAACATGCTGGCCGAGGGCTCTTACTCCAAGGGCTCGGAGCTGACCGACGGCTATCCGGAGTTCACCTACGGCATCCTGAAGAAGCTCGGCTGGGACAAGGATCTCACCGAAGCCGAACTCGCCACGATCACCAGGATCGGCGGCGCCAATCCGGATGCGGTGGGCTGGGCGATCGACCTGTCGGGCGGCATCATCCGCGTCTGTCTCGACCACGGCGCCGTGCCGTATGGCAACGCGAAGGCGCGCGCGACCGCGTGGAACCTGCCCGATCCGGTGCCGGTGCATCGCGAGCCGATCTACACGCCGCGCACCGATCTCGTGGCGAAATATCCGACTCGTCCGGATGCGCGTCAGTTCCGCATGGCCAACCTCGGCTTCTCGGTGCAGAAGGCCGCCATCGACAAGGGCGTGGCGAAGGACTTCCCCATCATCCTCACCTCCGGCCGTCTGGTCGAATATGAGGGCGGCGGCGAGGAGACGCGCTCGAACCGCTGGCTCGCCGAATTGCAGCAGGACATGTTCGTCGAGGTGAACCCGGCGGATGCGCAGGCGCGCGGCATCGCCGATGGCGGCTGGGTCTGGGTGACCGGCCCTGAGAACGCCTCCAAGGCGCGCGTGAAAGCGCTGGTGACGGACCGTGTCGGCAAGGGCGTGGCCTTCATGCCGTTCCACTTCGCGGGCTGGTATCAGGGCGTCGACCAGCGCGGAAATTATCCGAAGGGAACGGACCCGATCGTGCTCGGCGAGAGCGTGAACACGGTCACGACCTATGGCTACGACCCGGTGACAGGCATGCACGAAGGCAAGGTGACCCTTTGCCAGATCCGCGCGGCCTAAGGGGAGATCGAGACAATGGCACGTGTGAAATTCCTCTGCGACGCGGACCGCTGCATCGAATGCAACGCCTGCGTGACCGCCTGCAAAAACGAGCATGAAGTGCCGTGGGGCATCAACCGCCGCCGCGTCGTCACCATCAACGACGGCAAGCCCGGCGAGCGTTCGGTGTCGATGGCCTGCATGCACTGCACCGACGCGCCCTGCGCCGCCGTGTGTCCGGTGAACTGCTTCTACACGACGGCCGACGCCGTCGTGCTGCACTCGAAGGATCTGTGCATCGGCTGCGGCTATTGCTTCTACGCGTGCCCGTTCGGCGCGCCGCAATATCCGAAGGTCGGCAACTTCGGTTCGCGCGGCAAGATGGACAAGTGCACCTATTGCGCCGGCGGTCCGGAAGAAGACTTCTCGACCGTCGAATACGAGAAATACGGCCGCAACCGGCTCGCCGAAGGCAAGCTGCCGCTGTGCGCGGAAATGTGCTCCACCAAGTCGCTTCTCGCAGGCGATGGCGACATCATCGCCTCGATCTACAAGGAGCGCGTGATGAAGCGCGGATATGGCTCGGGCGCCTGGGGCTGGAAGACGGCCTACAAGGAAACCGTCGCGATCTGATGGCCCATCCACATTCGAAAGGTCGTGCGATGAGCACCATGTTCAAATCTCTCGCGGCTGCGCTGGCGATGCTTTTCGTCGGCGCGCTGCTGCCAGCTGCGGCGCAATACAACAATTTCAATCCGACGAAGGACGCCGTGCAGGAAGAGCAATTGCTCAACCAGCTCAAGCAGGGCGACCGTCTGTCGGGCCGCGTCTCCATTCCCGACCCGAAGGCTGCGAGCCTGATCCAGCCGCAGGGCCAGGACTGGCGCAACTTCCACCAGAACAGGCTGCCGCTGATCGGCGGCATCGCGATCCTCGGCATGCTGCTCGCGCTCGTGCTGTTCTATCTCGTGCGCGGACGCATCAAGATCGACCACGGCTTTTCCGGCCGCACGATCACGCGTTTCGCCAGCCTCGACCGCTTCACGCATTGGCTCACGGCTGGCTGTTTCATCATCCTCGCGCTGTCGGGTCTGAACGTCTCGTTCGGCCGCATGGTGATCCTGCCGCTGTTCGGGCCGGAGCTGTTTGCGACGCTCACCGGCTACGGCAAGGTCGCGCATAATTTTTTGGCCTTCCCCTTCATGGCCGGCGTCGCGCTGATGTTCGTGCTGTGGGTGCGGGACAACATCCCCAACAAGCTCGATCTCGAATGGATCAAGCAGGGCGGCGGCTTGTTTTCGAAGGACAGGCATCCGCCGGCCAAGCGCTTCAACGCCGGCCAGAAGGTGGTGTTCTGGATGGTGATCGCCGGCGGCGCCGTCATGTCGCTGTCGGGCTGGTTCCTGCTCTTCCCCTACACGGTGGCGGATGGCGTCACCGGCCTGCAATTGCTGACCACGGTCCATGCGCTGCTCGCCGTCATCTTCATCGCCGCCATGCTGGCGCATGCCTACATCGGCTCGGTCGGCATGGAAGGCGCGTTCGACGCCATGGGCAGCGGCGAGGTCGATCTCAACTGGGCGAAGGAGCATCACTCGCTCTGGGTCGAGGAAGAGATGGCCAAGGGCAAGACGCCCGCCGTTCCGCCGCATGCGGCGCCAGCCGAATAGACCGGGCGCAGGCCAAGGTGTATGCAACTGCCCGGCCTGTCGCCGGGCAGTTTTGTTTTTACCCTCGTCATTGCGAGGAGCGGAGCGACGCGGCAATCCATCTAGCGGCTGCCTTTTAGATGGGTTGCCGCGTCGCCTTCGGCTCCTCGCAATGACGAGGCGAATGGGGTCAACATGAAACTCATCGGGCTCGCAGGCTGGAGCGGAGCGGGGAAGACGACGCTGCTGACGCGTGTGATTCCGCTGCTGACCGCGCGCGGCTTGCGCGTGTCGACGATCAAGCATGCGCACCACAAGTTCGACGTCGACACGCCCGGCAAGGACTCCCACGCGCATCGCGAGGCGGGTGCGACGGAAGTGCTGGTCTCGTCGGGCCGCCGCTTCGCGCTGATGCATGAATTGCGCGACGAGCCGGAATGGCCGCTGCGCGAACTGCTCGCCAAGATCACGCCGGTCAATCTCGTGATCGTCGAAGGCTTCAAGGCCGACGCCCACCCCAAGATCGAGGTGCATCGTACCGCCAACGGCAAGCCTTTCCTGCACGCGCAGGACAGCGCCATCGTGGCGCTCGTGACGGATGCCGACGCGGCGACCGACATCCCCGTCTTCGCGCTCGATGACATCGCCGCAATCGCCGATATGATGCTCGCCAGGGCTGTCGCCGTGCACGATCTGATCGCGACGGACAGCGCGGAGGCCTGACCATGGCGCAACTCTCGGACGATTGCTTCGCCTTCGGCGGCGCGCTGATGCCCGTCGACGAAGCCGTTGGGCTGATCGCCGCGCGCGTGACGCCGGTGGACGGCGTCGAGCGCGTCGCCCTGCACGAGGCTGACAATCGCGTGCTGGCGCAGGCGCTGCATACGCCGCTGCCGCTGCCGCTGTTCGCCAATTCCGCCGTCGACGGATACGCTTTGCGCAGCGCCGACCTGCCGCACGACGCGCCGCGCGCTTACACCGTCGCGGGTCGCGTGCAGGCAGGATCGCCCGCCGATCCGATCGCCGCCAACACAGTGGTGCGCATCTTCACCGGCGCGCCGATGCCGCAGGGCGCCGACACGGTGTTCATGCAAGAAGATGTCGAGCTTGGCGCCGATGGGCGCGTGATCCTGCCGGCTGGCCTGCGCGCCGGCGCCAACATGCGCCCGGCCGGCGAGGACATTGCGCAAGGCGCGCTCGCGATTTCCGCAGGCCTGCGCC
>JAQGKM010000132.1 GCA_028290125.1 Hyphomicrobiales bacterium
TGCCTTCCATGATCTTCAGAAGCGCCTGCTGCACGCCCTCGCCCGACACATCGCGTGTGATCGACGGGTTGTCGGACTTGCGCGAAATCTTGTCGATTTCGTCGATGTAGACGATGCCGCGCTGCGCACGCTCGACATTGTAGTCGGACGCCTGCAGCAGCTTCAGGATGATGTTCTCGACGTCCTCGCCGACGTAGCCGGCTTCGGTCAGCGTCGTCGCATCAGCCATCGTGAACGGCACGTCGAGGATGCGGGCGAGCGTCTGCGCGAGCAGCGTCTTGCCGGAACCCGTCGGGCCGATCAGCAGGATGTTGGACTTCGCCAGCTCGACGTCGTTGTGCTTCGTCGCGTGGTTGAGCCGCTTGTAATGGTTGTGCACGGCGACCGAGAGGACGCGCTTCGCCTGCGGCTGGCCGATGACATAGTCATCCAGCACCTTGCAGATTTCGCGCGGGGTCGGAATGCCTTCCTTGCCCTTCACCAGCGAGGATTTGTTTTCCTCGCGAATGATGTCCATGCAGAGCTCGACGCATTCATCGCAGATGAAGACCGTCGGTCCCGCGATAAGCTTGCGCACCTCGTGTTGGCTCTTGCCGCAAAACGAGCAGTAGAGCGTGTTCTTCGAGTCGCTAGCGCCGACCTTGCTCATGGCATTCTCCGTGGGGACGAGACAGCGCGGGAGGGAGCGCAGGCCTCGTCATGGTACAATTTAAAATCGACGGCCTAACAAACAGTAGACTGTCATATCGGGTGACCGTGCCATTTTGGCAGGGCTTGGGCCTTGGTCGTGCGGACCGAGGACCTGAAACGCTTGAGAACATGTCCGGATGCAAACACGGCGTCGGGCCGGGATCAAGCGTAACCTCGGTCACGCCCCAAGGTTCAGGCAGGTTCTCCGCGCCTTTTCCGCTGTCCTGAACGAGCAGCGAGCGGGCGCGGAGGTCATTGATAGGCTTGAGCTTTACTTCACCTCGACGTCGTCGGGGCGCTTTTCGAGCACCTGGTCGACGAGGCCGAACTCCTTGGCTTCAGCGGCAGACATGAAGTGGTCGCGGTCCAATGTACGCTCGATCGTGTCGTAATCACGTCCGGTGTGGCGGACGTAAATCTCGTTCAGCCGACGCTTGATCTTCATGATGTCCTCCGCATGGCGAAGGATGTCCGAAGCCTGGCCCTGGAACCCGCCGGAAGGCTGGTGAACCATGACGCGGGCGTTGGGCAGGCAGAAGCGCATGCCGGCCTCGCCAGCGCAGAGCAGCAGCGAGCCCATCGAGGCAGCCTGCCCGATGCACAGCGTCGAGACCTTCGGCTTGATGAACTGCATCGTGTCGTAGATCGCGAGGCCGGACGTCACCACGCCACCGGGCGAGTTGATGTACATCGCGATCTCTTTCTTCGGGTTCTCGGCCTCGAGGAAGAGCAGCTGCGCGATGATGACCGAGGCCATGTGGTCCTCGACCGGACCGGTCAGGAATATGATTCGCTCGCGCAGCAGGCGCGAATAGATGTCGAAACCGCGCTCACCACGGCTGGTGTTCTCAATGACTTGGGGAATCAGGTAGTTGGCGTAGGTTTCAATAGGGTCACGCATCCGTGTCGTCCTTGACGGCGAACACAATGGTCCGGCGCTTCTGAGAGCCCAACATAATGACGCCGGCAGCCTTGTGCAAAGGCTGCCGGCGAGATTTCACGACGCTTGGATGAAGACAGGGACAGAAAGCCGCGGCCATCCGTCCCGCTGACGTTGCGTCAGGCCGCCTTCTCTTCCGCTTCGATCTTGAACAATTCGTCCTTGGAGACGCTCTGGTCGGTGACCTTCGCCATGCCGACGATGTGATCGACGACCTTCTCCTCGAACACCGGCGCGCGCAGCTGGGCAAGCGCTTCCGGATTGTTGCGATAGTAATCCCAGACCATCTTTTCCTGGCCGGGGAACTGGCGGGCGCGCTCGAGCAGCGCCTGCGTGACTTCGTCGTCCGTCACCTGAACGTTGGCCGACTGGCCGACTTCGGCCAGCACGAGGCCAAGGCGGACGCGGCGTTCGGCGATGCGGCGGTAGTCGGCGCGGGCCGCCTCTTCCGTCGTGCCTTCTTCCTCGAACGACTTGCCGCCGGCCTTCTGCTCGTTCTCGACCTGCTGCCAGATGCCCGAGAATTCCTGCTCGACGAGGCCTTCCGGCAGTTCGAACGAGTACTTCTTGTCGAGGGCGTCGAGCAGAGCGCGCTTCAGCTTGTCGCGCGAGGCGCGGGTGTAGTCGCGCTCGATGTTGGAGCGAATCGCGTCCTTCAGCTTGTCGAGGCTGTCGAAGCCGAACTGCTTGGCGAATTCGTCATCCATGACGAGTTCGCCCGGAGCAGAGATCGACTTGACGGTGACGTCGAACGACGCGTCGCGACCGGCAAGGTGCGTCGCCGTGTAGTTTTCCGGGAAGGCCACATTGACGGTGCGCTGTTCGCCGGCCTTGGCGCCGACGAGCTGCTCCTCGAAGCCCGGGATGAACGAGCCCGAGCCGAGCACGATGTCGATGCCCTCGCCCGAACCGCCTTCAAAAAGTTCGCCGTCGATCTTGCCGACGAAATCCATCGCCAGCTTGTCGCCGGTCTCGGCGGCCGCGGCTTCATCCTTGGCGGTATAGGTGCGGTTCTGCGACGCCATGCGCTCGAGCGTCAGCTGAATTTCCTCATCCGGAATGTCAGCCTTGAGGCGCGTGATCTCGACGTCGTCGAAATTGCCGACGTCGAAGGTCGGCAGGATTTCGATCGTCACGCCGACCGACAGGTCGCCCTTGGCTTCCAGCGCCGCCTCGACTTCCGCCTGGTCGGTCGGGAAGTCGATCTTCGGCTCGAGGGCGAGCTTCAGATTGTTGTCGGTGACGATCTTCTGGTTCGCCTCGTTGATGGCGGCCTGCAGGACTTCGGCCATGACCGAGCGGCCGTAGACGCGACGCAGGTGCGCGGTCGGCACCTTGCCGGGACGGAAGCCGTTGATGCGGACCTTGTCCTTCATTTCGGCCAGCTGGGTGTCGAGCCGCTGCGCGAGGTCGCTCGCGGGGATCACCACCTTGAATTCGCGCTTGAGGCCCTGCGACAGGGTTTCGGTCACCTGCATTTTTTCGCCTTCTTGGAACGATACGGCTCAGGGTCTGCCCAAGCGCGTGAAAACTCTCGTCGAACCCGGTGAGCTCAGCCTTTGTGGTGCGGGCGGAGGGACTCGAACCCCCACGCCTTTCGGCGGCGGCACCTAAAGCCGCTGCGTCTACCATTCCGCCACGCCCGCGAACGTCCCACCCAAGGAAAGACGCCCGGCCGCTCACCGCTTCGGGTTGCGCTCTATAGCAATGGCGTGGGCAGGATGCGACAAAAAAGTGCGGGAGGGGGGCGCCTGGTCCCGATTGCCACGAATCGGTTCTGGCAGGGCGTGCCATCGCAACGAGCGATGCCCCAGTCAGCACCCTGCCCCGCCGCCCCGGATCGGGCATATGCGCAGGAGACACCTGCGCCCCAATTCCCGCCAAACTGTTGGAACCGCCCTGCCCTGAAATAAAAAACGCCCGGACCGCCTCCCTGCCGGTCCGGGCGTTTTGCCCTGCCGGTCCCGATGTTTCGGGTTGCCCGGCTGACAATCTCGTACGCGCCTAGAAACTCATGGCCTGCCCTTCGATGGTCAGGCGGCGCATCAGGCGGGGCTCCTCGCGCGGGAAGTCCTTGCGGGCGTGGATGGAGCACCAATTGTCCCAGATCACGAGGTCGCCCAGCGCCCAATGGTGCTCGTAGACGATCGACGGATCTTCGGAGATGTCGAACAGCTGGTCGAGGATCTCCTCGCTCTCGGCGCGCGAGAAGCCCTCGATCCGCGCGCTCATCAGGCGGCTCACGTAGAGCGCCTTCCGGCCGGTCGCCGGATGGGTGATGAACAGCGGCTGCTCGTGATGGCGAATGCGCGACAGGTCGGCGGTGTCGACGTCGATCCGCTCGCGGCGCTTGTAGTCGTGCATCTGCAGCACTTTTTTGCCTTCGAGCCGGTCGCGCAGCGCGCGCGGGATCATCTCGTAGGCCTTGTACATGTTGGAGAAGCTGGTCTCGCCGCCCCAGCTCGTCAGCTTCATCGCATAGAGAAGCGTCGCGCGGTGGGGCTCGGGGTAATAGCTGGTGTCGTGGTGGTACCACATCTCCCCGTCGCCGAAGGCGCCGATGGACTTGCCGTTTTCGACGATGTTGGTGACCAGCATGAATGGTGTGTCGAAGTCTCCTCCGGGCCCGGGTCCGCTGACCGGCTTCTTCCGAAGGGCTACCTTGCCAAATATCTCGGCAGCCCGGAGTTGATCTTCTTCTGACAAATCCTGCTGACGAAAGACCGCGACGATGTTGTCGTCGAAGGCTTTGCGGATCGC
>JAQGKM010000146.1 GCA_028290125.1 Hyphomicrobiales bacterium
TCCGGCCCTCGCGCACGAGTTCGAGCGACGAGGCGAAGCAGGAGGCGCGCGCCGTGCGCTGCAGTTCGGGCGCAACGCAATATTCGATCAGGAACTGGTCCATCGTGGTCCACTCGCTGATCGAGCCGGCAAGACGTTCGATCGCCTGCCGGGCTTCGGCCTGGGACCAGACCACGCGGCGCTTCAACGTGACGCGCGACAGCGCATGGGTCTGGCGCTGCTGGGCATAGGCCGACAGCAGGTCGAACAGGCTTGCCGTATATTCGGAATGGCGGGTGATCGAGACACCCTCGGGCCGGCCGCGCAGGAACATGTCGCGGCCGAGGCGCGGGCGGTTCATCAGGAGTTCGGACGCCTTGCGGATGGCCTCCAGCCGGCGCAGGCGCGCGGCGAGCGCCGCCGCGAGATCGGCGGCCAGCGGCTCGTCGCCCTTCACGACATCGGTCGGGATCAGCAGGCGCGACTTCAGATAGGCGAGCCACGCCGCCATCACGAGGTAATCGGCGGCGAGTTCGAGACGCACGCGGCGGGCGGCGTCGATGAACAGCAGATATTGCTCGGCGAGCGCCAGAATGGAGATCTTGGCGAGGTCGACCTTCTGGCGGCGCGCGAGCTCGAGCAGCAGGTCCAGCGGTCCCTCGAACCCGTCGATATCAACGAGGAAGGACGGCTCGGCATCCGCCTTGTCGATCGTCACCGCTTGATCGAAGGGCAACTCGGTCGCCAACGAATCACTCCGCACAGCCGGAACATCCCGGAACTGTCGCGGAGACTAGTCCCCTAGCTGGTCATCGCAAGCGCAGATTGAAGCTTGGCGCGGGCGTCCACAGGATCGAACGGCTTCGGCGCCGGGGCGATCAGCGCGAGCGCGGCTGCGGCGCGTTCGGCTGCCCGTCCGTCAAGCTCGGGGCTGGCGGCGGCGACCTGGCGGGCTTCGGTGAGGTCGCCATTGCAGTGGAGCGCCATGTCCGCGCCGGCGGCGAACAGGGCCGTGGTGCGGTCGGTGAAAGAGCCCGAAAGGGCTTTCATCGAGAGATCGTCGCTCATCAGCAGGCCGTCGAAACCGATGGCCCGGCGGATGATCTCCTGCACGACCTTGCGGGACGTCGTCGCCGGGCCGGTCGGATCGAGCGCCGTGTAGACGACGTGTGCGGTCATCGCCATGGGCAGATGCGCCAGAGCCCGGAAGGGCACAAAGTCCGCCCGCTCCAGCTCCGCCAGCGAGGCGTCGACGCGGGGCAGTTCGAGATGGCTGTCAGCCCCTGCCCGGCCATGCCCCGGCACGTGCTTCATCACCGGGAGCACGCCAGCCAGCATGAGTCCTTCTGCCGCAGCGCCGCCCAACCGGGCGACCTGGGCGGGATCAGCCGCATAGGCGCGGTCGCCAATGACGTTGTGGCCGCCCGGTGCAGGAACATCGAGAACCGGCAGGCAATCGACATCGATTCCGCAGGCCCGCAGGTCCTGCCCGATCAGCCGGGCCGAGAGGCGCACGAAATCGGCCTTCTCGTCGTCGGAATGGGTCAGCGCGTCGAAGCGGGCTGCGGCCGGATAGGCCGGCCAGACCGGAGGCCCAAGGCGCTGCACGCGACCGCCCTCCTGATCGACCAGAACCGGCGCATCGGCGCGGCCGACGATTTCGCGAAACTCGGTCGTAAGGGCAAGCAGTTGAGCCTGGTCGCTCACGTTACGCTTGAAGAGGATCAATCCCCAGGGCGCGCTGTCGGCCAGAAAGCGGCGCTCCTCGTCCGTGAGGACGAGGCCGGACACGCCGCAGATGAACGCCCGGGTCATGGCGAGCCTGCTCAGTCGCGCGCGACGAAGCAGGATCCGCCGCCGGACTTCAGGCGGGCGCACAGCGTGTTGGCGTCGTCGCTCGACAGGCCTTTGACGCGGACGCGATAGACGGTCTTGCTGCCGACCTCGGCTTTCACCACGGACGGACGGTGCGACCCAAGTTCCGAGGTGAACTTGCGGGTCAGGCGATCGACCGCATCTTTGGCTTCCTCAACCGAGGTCGTGCCGGCAAGCTGGACGGAGAACGCGCCGCCGGCGCTGGCCGGGATGCTGGCCGTCGTCGTGGGAGCGGTGACCACCGCAGCCGGCCTGACGGGCGGCTTGGGCGTCTCGGCGGTCCGGGTCGCGGTCTTCTGACCCGAGCCCGGCGTGGTCGATGCGAGCAGCGAAGCCATGTCGGTCGGCTTTCCGGCCGCGCTGGCCGGCGGCGTCGTGGGCGCTGCGACCGGGGCCTCGGCGCGCTGAGACGGCGCCGGGGAATGATCGATGATTGACCCGTCCGGACGCACCGCGATGGCCTTCACGCGCTTGGGTTCGGCGAAGATGGAGTTGGGCACCGGCGGCGGCGCAGGCGGAGCCAGCGTCACCGCGCTGCCGGCGTCCGGCGAGCGGGCCGGACGCGAGCCGGTCGCACGCGCCGTGGCGCCGACATCGACCGGCTGCTCTTCGTTCTGGACGAGCTTGCTCTGCGATGACCCGGCGGGGCCGTTGCGCTCGAGAATGGAAATCGACGGCTTCGGTCCGTCTGACGGCTGCTCCGCCGGCTGAACCTTGGTCGGGCCGGACGACGCCATGATGGTCGGGGCGTCCTTGCCGACGCCGGCCGGGGTGCGCAGCATGTAGGCTCCGGCGGAGCCGCCCGCGACCACGAGGAGCGCAGCGCCGATCAGCAGCCTGGCGCGGCCGGTGCGACGCGGCTGCTCGGCATATTGCTGGGCCTCCTGATAATAGCCGTCCTGCGGATAGCCTTCCTGCTGGTAGCCATCCTGCTGATAAGTCTGCCCCTGCCAGCTTCCGTCCTGCTGGGTGTAAGCGTCGGCAGCGTGCTCCTGATGGGCGTAAGGATCGGCCGCAGCATAGGCCTGCTGATCGTCATGCGCGGCGGGCTCATAGGCCTGGTGACCCTGCTCCTGAGGGTAGCCGGGCTGCGCGTATTGGCCCGGATCTTCGCGGCGCGTCTCCGGATGCTGGTCGTAGACGGCGGCGTAAAGATTGTCGCGCGACGGCGCCGGGATCTGCGGCGGCTCGATCAGGCGCGGCGGGACGCCACGCGCAGGCGGCGGCGTGGTCGGGCCGCCCTGCACCTCAAAAATGCGACTGAAGGCGTCGTTGTTGGTCTGGCCTACGAGACGCGCGAGTTCGGCCAGCGGATCCGAGTCGCGGGGGGCCTGCGGCTGCTCGATGCTCTGGCGCATGCGACGCTCGATTTCTTCTACGTCGAAGGCATTGTTGGGTTCGCCGTAATAACGCATTTTGGCGGCAGGCTCACTCATCTTACACCTCGTAGCGCGGTCCGGAAACGCTGGTCGTCCAGCGCGAGGCAAGCTTCACAGGCAAGTCTCGCGCCAAAGTCTCAGCGCATTTCCTCGGGCGCACGCACGCCCAATATACCCAAGCCGGAGGCAAGAACACCCGTTAAGGAAGAAACGAGAGCCAACCGGGCCTTGGTCAACTCTCTATTTTCTTCGTTAACAAAGCGTAATTCCGCATGATCTTTGCCGCGGTTCCAGTGCGAATGGAAGGCGCCAGCGAGATCGTGAAGGTAAAACGCGATGCGGTGCGGCTCATGAGCCGCCGCCGCCGCCTCGACCTGACGCGGATATTGCGCGATCAGTTTGGCGATTCCCTTTTCGCCCTCGTCCGACAGCAGGTCGAGCGAGGCGCCGGCCAGCGCCTGCGGAGAGACATCGAGATCCGCCAGCGCAGCAACTGCCTGGCGCAGCACCGAGCGTCCACGCGCATGGGCGTATTGCACGTAGAAGACCGGGTTGTCCTTCGACTGCTCGATCACCTTCGCGAGGTCGAATTCGAGCGGCGCATCGTTCTTGCGGAAGATCATCATAAAGCGGACCGCGTCGACGCCGACTTCATCCACCACTTCACGCAAGGTCACGAAGTCCCCGGAGCGCTTGGACATTTTCACCGGCTCGCCATTCCGCATCAGCTTCACGAGCTGGCAGAGCTTGACGTCGAGGCTGGCGCTGCCGCCCGACACCGCCTTCACGGCCGCCGTCATGCGCTTCACGTAGCCGCCGTGGTCGGCGCCCCAGACGTCGATGAGCTGGGTGAAACCGCGATCGACCTTCGACTTGTGATAGGCGATGTCGGAGGCGAAATAGGTGTAGCCGCCGTCGGACTTCACCAGCGGACGGTCGACGTCGTCGCCGAAATCGGTGGTGTGGAACAGCACCTGCTCGCGGTCTTCCCAGTCCTCCATCGGCTGCCCCTTGGGCGGCGGCAGGCGGCCGTCGTAGACGATGCCGCGCTCGCGCAGCTCGGCGATCACCGCGCCGACGCAATCGCCATCCGGCCCGTTGGTCAGGGAGCGCTCGGAGAAGAAGACCTCGTGGACGATGTTCAGCGCGGCGAGATCGGCGCGGATCATGTCCATCATCATGTCGATGGCGATCGCCCGGACCTTCGGGAGCCACGCGGCTTCCGGCTGATCGCGCAGGTCGACGCCGAACTGGTGGGCAAGTTCGACGCCCACCGGCTTCAGGTAATCGCCCGGATAGAGCCCTTCCGGGATCTCCCCGATGGTCTCGCCCAGCGCCTCGCGGTAGCGCAGGAAGGCGGAGCGCGCGAGCACATCGACCTGAGCGCCGGCGTCATTGATGTAATATTCGCGGGTCACGTCATAGCCGGCGAAGGCCAGCAGATTGGCCAGCGCATCGCCGAACACAGCGCCGCGGCCATGGCCGACATGCATCGGCCCGGTCGGATTGGCCGACACATATTCCACGTTCACCGGCCCCGGCAGCGCGGCGCCCTTGCCGTAAGCCGCGCCCTGCGTCAGCGCCGCGCGCATCACGCGGGCATAGACGTCGGGCTTCAGGCGGATGTTGATGAAACCCGGACCCGCGACTTCGGCTTCCGCCACGTCGGCGTCTTCAGCGAGCGCAAAGGCGATCTCGGTCGCGAGCTGTTTCGGATTGGAAAAGCTCGCCTTGGCCTCGCGGGCGTAGACCATGGCGGCATTGGTCGCCAGATCGCCATGGGCCGCGTCCTTGGTCGGCTCGACGACGAAGCGCCCGAGATCGAGATCGGCCGGAAGCCGGCCGCTCTCCGCGATGCCTCGCAGGATCGTCGCGACACGGGTCTGGAACTCGGCGAAGAGATTCATGGGTCTCGTCAATCTGGGCTGGAAGGGCATTGTAGCAAAAGCTGCCTCCGCGCGGCCTAAACCAATTTGGCCGATGGGTCAAAAATCGGAGATCACCGCAGCTCCGGCGCCCAACCGAACAGCCGGCGGTGCTCCTGCGCCGCATAGCGGTCGGTCATGCCGGCGATGTAGTCGCAGACGATCCGCAGGCGGCGGCCGTCCTCGTCCGGTCCGTTGACCGCGCGGGCGGCGCGCGACCATTCCTCGGGCATGCGGCCTGAGTCTTCCGCGAAGGCGTCGAACAGCGCGCGCACGATGCCCGCCGCCTCGGCCCGCACTTTCATGACGCGCGGGTGGCGGTACATGTGTGGATAGAGAAAGGCCTTCACGGCCCGGTCGGCCTCGGCCATGGCGTCCGAGAACGAGACGGTGGTGCGCGCGGCCGCCCGGATGTCGGCGGCGCTCGATGGGTCCAGCGCCGCAAGCCGACGGCGCGATTCGGCGATCACGTCCTCGACGAAGCGCGTGATGACGCGCCGCCCAAGCTCATGCACGACGCGCGTGCGCTCGAGATGCGGATGCGCGCGCTCGATCTCGCGCAGCAGGTCGCCCAGAAATGGCGCCTCCGCAAGATCCGCCAGATCGAACACGCCCGCGCGCAGCCCGTCGTCGATGTCATGCGTGTTGTAGGCGATGTCGTCTGCGATGGCCGCCGCCTGCGCTTCGCCGGAGGCGTAGGTGGACAGGTCGAGCGCCTGGCGCTGGTCGTATTCGAGGATCGCGAGCGGCACGCCGCGACCGGCGTATTTGTCGACGCCCTGCCCGGCGGCGTCGGTCAGCGGGCCATTGTGCTTGACCAGACCCTCCAGCGTCTCCCAGCAGAGGTTGAGGCCATCGTAATTGGCGTAGCGATGCTCGAGCCGCGTGACGATGCGCAACGCCTGCGCATTGTGGTCGAAGCCGCCGTGGCCCGCCATCGCCTCCTCCAGCGCATCCTCGCCGGTGTGGCCGAACGGCGTGTGGCCGAGATCGTGCGCCAGAGCCAGCGCTTCGGCGAGATCGTCGTCGAGGTGGAGCGCCCGCGACAGCGCGCGGGCGATCTGCGCGACTTCGATCGTGTGGGTGAGCCGCGTGCGGTAGTGGTCGCCCTCGTGGGGCACGAAGACCTGCGTCTTGTGGGCGAGGCGGCGGAAGGCCGTGGAATGGATGATGTGGTCGCGGTCACGCTGGAATTCGGT
This sequence comes from Hyphomicrobiales bacterium, assembly GCA_028290125.1. Taxonomy (GTDB): domain Bacteria; phylum Pseudomonadota; class Alphaproteobacteria; order Rhizobiales; family Beijerinckiaceae; genus Terripilifer. Next base: position 6,358 of record JAQGKM010000146.1, read on the forward strand.
GCGGGTCGGCGAAACGGGCTCGGGAAACAGCCGGCCACGCGACGTCCACGGGTCGGCGGCATAGGGCGCACGGAGCGCGCGATCGGTCGCGGCGGTCATCGGATCCAAGAGCGCCCCCCTGTCGCGCCAAGGACACTCATTGAAGGCGCGGGCTCGCGGACTTATATCTTGGGCCAGAGCCAAGGCCAACGTTTCCGGAACATCATGACGCAAACAACCGACGCGCCGACCGACTCCCTCCCCCTCGTGACCGAGCGGGCGGCGAAACGCGTCGCCGCCATTCTCGGCAAGGAAGCGCCCGGAGCCATGCTGCGGGTCGCCGTCAACGGCGGCGGCTGCTCGGGCTTCCAGTACGCCTTCGACATCGAGAAGACTCGCGCCGACGACGATCTCGTCATCGAGAACGGCGGCGCCGTGGTGCTGATCGATCCCGTCTCGCTCGACTTCCTGAAAGGCGCGCGGATCGATTTCGTGGACGATCTGATCGGCCAGTCCTTCAAAATCGACAATCCGAACGCGACAGCCTCCTGCGGCTGCGGAACCAGCTTTTCCGTATGAGGGTTTGCAACTGACCCTCTCCCGGAGGGACACCTTTGCGAAACATCAGTTTCGTCATTGCGAGCGGAGCGAATCAATCCAGTCACGCGTTTAAGATCGTTTGCGTAACGTTGATACCGCAAGCATTTCATCCGTGGCCCCTGGATTGCTCCGCTTCGCTCGCAATGACGGCGGGTGTTTTAGAAAAGGTCTCCCATGGGAGAAGCGGGCGCGGCACTGTCACACCAGGGTAAGGCTCACGCATGGAAGCCCTCTTCATCGGCCAGACCTATATCGACGTCACACTGCTGGCGGATGAGATCCCGCGTGGCGACGAGAAGGCTGTCGCGAGAGATTACGCCGTTTCGTTCGGCGGCAATTCCGTCACCGCCGCCTTCGCCTGCGCCAAGCTCGGCCATGCGCCCGACCTGCTGACGTCGCTCGCCGACGACTGGCTCGGCCGGATGTTTCTCGACATGGCGGCGAAATAAGCCATTCCCGTGCACGGCCGGAAGGTGAAGCGCTCGTCGCTGTCCTTCATCCTGCCGCAGCACGGCAAGCGCGCGATCCTGCGCGCCCGCGACGACGATTATCTGCATCCCTTCCCGACGCTGAACATCAGCGGCGTGCAGGCCCTGCATCTCGACGGCCACCAGTCCGACGCCGCGATCCACTACGCGAAGGCGTTCCGCGAAGCCGGCGTGATGACGTCGCTCGACGGTGGCGGCCTGCGCTCCAACACGCACGATCTTCTCGGCTTCATCGACGCCGCCTTCGTGGCCGAGCGCCTGTGCGAGCAGATGAAGCTCACCTCCGCAGAAATGCTCGATTATCTGAAGTCGCGCGGCTGCAAGGTCGGCGGCGTCACCGAGGGCGAGCATGGCTGCCTGTGGTACGACGAGAACGGCGTGGTCTCGCGCCTGCCGGCCTTGCCGGTGCCGCGCGACGCCATCATCGACACCTCCGGCGCCGGCGACGTGTTCCACGGCGCCTACGTCGCGTCCTATCTGTCGAAGCCCGATGCGCGATGGAAGGACCACCTCACCTTCGCGCGCGCCGCCTCGGCTTACAAGATCCAGCATCTCGGCAACGAGGCCGGCTTGCCGTCGCAACAGGATGTTCGCCGGATGATGGAGCTTTACGACAAGGCCTGAGCAGCCACGTTTGAGTTGCGGCGGGGCCTCTCGTATATTGGCGCGCATGCAGCGCATTCTCGTCATCAAGCACGGCGCGTTCGGCGACGTCATCCAGTGTGACGGCGCGCTGCGCGACATCCGCGCGCATCATGCGGGCGACGAGATCGTGGTCCTCACGACACCGGCCTATGCGAAGATCTTTCGGCGCTGCCCGCATGTCGACCGCGTGATCGTCGATCCGCGCGCACCGCGCTGGCGTCTCGACCGCATGAGCGCCTTGCGCGACGAACTACGGCGCGAAAACTTCGCCCGCGTCTACGATCTGCAGAATTCCGCCCGCACCGCGTTCTATTTCCGCTGGTTCCTGAAAGATGTCACATGGTCGGGAACGGCGCCGGGCTGCGCCCTGCCCCACCGCGCTCCCGACCCGAAGAAGATCCGCACGCTCGACCGTCTGGCCGGGCAATTGCGCGACGCCGGCGTGCCGGTGGTTCATACGATGACGCCCGATGTCGGATGGATGGCGGACGACGTCTCCGCATTGCTGGAGCGCGTGCGCGCGCCCTATGTCGTGCTGGTGCCGGGGTCTTCCGCACGTCATCCGCAAAAGCGCTGGCCGCATTACGACGCGCTGGCCCACGCGCTCATCGCCGCCGGCCACGAGGTGGTGACGGCGCCGGGGCCCGATGAAACCGGCCCGGACCTGCCGGGTCGCGTGTTGCGCGGCGACAGATTCCTGAACTGGTTTCAGCTCGCGGGCGTGATGAAGGGCGCGGCCTTCGTGATCGGCAACGACACCGGACCGACGCATCTCGCATCGCATCTGGGCGCGCGAGGCCTGGCGCTGTTCGGGAGTCACATGCCGGCGGAGCGGACGGGCATTTTGCGCGAGGGGTTTGAGGCGATCGAAGTCGCGGACCTTGAGACGCTGAGCGTCGGGCGCGTGCTGAGCGAAGTGACGAAGCGGCTCCCGTGAGCCTCGTCATTGCGAGGAGCGCAAGCGACGAAGCAATCCAGAATCCCGATGTATTGCCCATTTGCGCGCGAAGCGAACTGTCGCCGGTCACGA
>JAQGKM010000157.1 GCA_028290125.1 Hyphomicrobiales bacterium
ACCACGGGCTTCGCGGCGCGCCATCGCGCGGCCATGCGACGCCTGCTCGACATTCGCCGCAACGAGCTGCGCGGCCTCGTGCGTGCGCTGCCGACCGGCGAGGACGTGGTCGCGATCCCGCGCCAGCGGCTAGACCGCGCGGGCGAGAGGCTCGCAGAGCGCGTGCTGTCGCGCCTGCGCGAGCGCAGCCTGCGGCTCGGCCGCGCCGCGCAGCTTCTGGCGCGACACTCGCCGCAGGCCGAATTTGCGCGACGCCAGGGCGAGACGCGCGAAGCCGGCGCCAATCTGCGTCGCGCCGGTCGGCAATTGCTGCAGCGTCCGCGCCAGCAAGTCGAGGACCTGCAAGGGCGACTGACTCGGGCCTTCGCGGGCCGCATCGCGCTCGAAAAGCAGCATGGCGCCAATTGCCGGCGCCAACTCGAGCAGGTGAGCCTGCGCCTCGCCACCGCGCCGCTGAAGCCGCTCGAACGCCGCGCCGAACGGGTGACGGCGCTCGCCAAGCTGCTCGAATCCTACAGCTACCACAACGTCCTCGCGCGCGGTTTCGCGCTGGTGCGAGACGAGCACGGCCACCCGCTGCGCGCCGCCGCCGATGTCGAGACTGGCGCGCGTGTGGAAATCGAATTTGCGGACGGGCGTGTCGGCGCCGTGGCGGGACTGGCGGCAGGGCCAAAGAAGGCCATGGCGAAAAAGCCGGAGAAAGCCGGGCAGGGGACCTTGTTCTAGCCTCGTCATTGCGAGGCACCGGAGGCGACGCGGCAATCCATCTTCGGGTGGCTGCCGCAAGATGGATTGCTTCGTCGCTGCGCTCCTCGCAATGACGAGGCTAAGGTTGCAGCAGGATGAGGGCCACGGCTTCGCCAGCAGCCTCACTTCGTCATTGCGAGGCGCTGAAGGCGACGTGGCGATCCATGGCCGCCGCAGAATGGCGTGCTTCGCGGGTTCGAGGAATTACGTTTGACGTAACACGTATTTTTTTGGTATTTTCATGATCATCTCATTCCGAGATCGCCGCACGGCGCGATTTGCTCAAGGCGAGAACGTTCGCGAATTCTCGAGTTTTGCGCGGCAGGCGGAAGTCCGGCTGGATCGCCTGGAGGTCGCCACATCATTGCGTGATCTGGGCGGCTTGCCGGGCAACCGGCTGGAGGCGCTCCGAGGCGATCGCGCAGGGCAATATTCAATACGCATCAATGACAAGTGGCGGATCTGCTTCGAATGGCCCGAAGCTGCCGCAGGACCGATGAACGTCGAGATCGTGGATTATCACTGACGGAGGAGAGCATGCCGCGTAACGCTATTCATCCCGGCGAGCATCTTGCAGAGGAACTGCGTGAGCTTGGCATGGCCGCCGCCGAACTCGCCAGGCAGATCGACGTGCCTGTCAATCGCGTCACCGGAATCATTAACGGGCAGCGGGCGATCACGGCCGATACAGCGCTGCGCCTCGGTCACTGGTTCGGCGTCAGCCCCGAGTTCTGGCTCAATTTGCAAAAGCTATATGAGCTGCGCCTTGCCGAACGCGAAATTGGCCGCATGGTTGGAAGATTGCCGACGCTCAAGGACAGGTTGTCAGCGCAGGTCTGATCCTAGTCTTTGTTCCAGATCGTAACGGCAGGTTCAAAAAGCTAAGAAGATGCGCTCGGGAGGAATGGGATTTCATGCGGATCGGCTTTCTGTCGGACATTCACGGTAACCGGGAGGCGCTCGACGCCTGTCTCGGCCAGGCCAGCCGGCTGGGCGTGGATCGGCTCGTCTTTCTTGGCGATCTCGTCGGCTACGGCGCCGATCCGGCCTATGTGGTCGACCGCGTCGCGGAACTGCAGGACACGCAGGGCGCGCTCGTGCTGCTCGGCAATCACGACGCCGCCGCCATCTCGGCCAACACTGCGGGCATGAACGACTACGCGCGCGACGCCATCCTGTGGACGCATCGCGAACTCGACGCCGCGCAGCTCGATTTCCTGCGCGGGCTGAAAACCACAGTCGAGGACGACGACCGTCTCTACGTCCATGCGGATGCGACCGCGCCCGACCAGTGGCGCTACATCACCGATGCGGCCGAAGCCGAACGCAGCCTGCGCGCGACCGACAAGCGGCTCACCTTCTGCGGCCACGTGCATCGCCCCGCGCTCTACCACATGGCGGCGCAGAAACCCGCCGTCGCCTTCAAGCCGCAAGCCGGCACGCCGATCCCCCTCGTCGGCAATCGCAAATGGCTGCTCGTGCAGGGCGCCGTCGGCCAGCCGCGTGACGAAAATCCTGCTGCAAGCTGGGGCGTTCTCGACGTCGACAAGAACGAATTCACGTTCTTGCGCACCTCCTACGACATCGAAACCGCGGCAGGCAAAATTCATGCGGCGCATCTGCCGCAGATCCTTGCCGCTCGTCTCTACATCGGTCGCTAGGCATGGTGGCGCGCCAGCAGCTCCAGGTCGGCTCGGTCATCGACGGCTTCGTCGTCGCGGAGAAGATCCACGCCGGCGGCATGGCCTCGCTGTGGCGCGTCACCAAGTCTGGCGTCGACATGCCGATCGTCATGAAGGTGCCGACGATTCTCGACGGCGAAGATGCGACGATCATCGTCGGCTTCGAAATGGAGATGATGATCCTGCCGCGCCTGTCGGGCGTGCATGTGCCGCGCTGCGTCGCCGTGAAAGATTTCGCGCAGCAGCCCTACATCGTGATGGAATACGTCAAGGGCATGAACCTGCTGACGCTGCTCGACGAGACGCCGCTGGCGCCCGCGCGCGTCGCGCAGATCGGCGCGAAGATTGCTGCGGCGCTGGTCGATCTGCACCGCCAGAACGTGCTGCATCTCGACATCAAGCCATCCAACATCATGATCCGCGAAAGCGGCGAGGCGGCG
>JAQGKM010000168.1 GCA_028290125.1 Hyphomicrobiales bacterium
CGGATAGGGAAGACACATGAAGTTCCTCGATCAGGCCCGCATCTACATCCGCTCGGGCGACGGCGGCGCCGGCGCCGTCTCGTTTCGCCGTGAAAAGTTCATCGAATTCGGCGGGCCGGACGGTGGCGACGGCGGCCGTGGCGGCGACGTCATCGTGGTCTGCGTCGATGGCCTCAACACGCTGATCGACTACCGCTTCCAGCAGCATTTCAAGGCCAAGACCGGCATGCACGGCATGGGCCGCAACCGCGCCGGCGGACGCGGCGCCGACGCCGTGCTGAAAGTACCGGTCGGCACGCAGATCTACGACGAAGACGGAGAATCGCTGATCGCCGATCTCACGGAAGTGGGCGAGAGCGTCGTCATCGCGCGCGGCGGCAACGGCGGCTTCGGCAATCTGCATTTCACCACCTCGACCAATCGCGCGCCGCGTCGCGCCAATCCCGGCCAGACCGGCATTGAAATGACGATCTGGCTGCGGCTCAAGCTGATCGCGGACGCGGGCCTCGTCGGCCTGCCCAACGCCGGCAAGTCGACGTTCCTCGCCGCCGTCACGGCGGCGAAGCCTAAGATCGCCGACTATCCGTTCACGACGCTGCATCCGGGCCTCGGCGTGGTGCATGTCGACGGCCGCGAATTCGTGCTCGCCGATATTCCGGGCCTGATCGAGGGCGCGCATGAAGGCCTGGGCCTCGGCGACCGGTTTCTGGGCCATGTCGAACGCTGTCGCGTGCTGCTGCATCTCGTCGATGTCGGCTGCGAACATGCGGGCGAATCTTACAAGACGATCCGCCACGAGCTCGCCGCTTACGGCAACGGGCTCGACGAAAAGGCCGAGATCGTCGCGCTGTCGAAGGTCGACACGGTCGACGACGAGACCATCAAGAAGCAGATGGAGCGGTTGAAGCGCGCCATGCGCACGGCCGGTCCGGTCCTGCCCGAGGGCGTCAAGCGCGCGGCGCCGATCAAGCTGTCGGCCGCCACCAATACGCATGTCACCGAGACGTTGCGCGATCTCGCGCGCATCATCGACGAGGCCCGCGTCGCCGATAATCCCAAGGCCGTCGAGGCCTGGCAGCCCCTGAAGGCCTGATCCGACGTGACCGCGACGCCCGCTCTTTCCTCCTTCCGCCGCATCGTCGTGAAAGTCGGCTCGTCGCTGCTCGTCGATCATGCGCAGGGCGCGCTGAAACGCGACTGGCTGGAAGCGCTGGCCGACGATCTCGCGAGCCTGCACGCCAAGGGCTGCGACGTGCTCGTCGTGTCGTCGGGCTCGATCGCGCTCGGCCGCACCGTGCTGAAGCTGCCGAAGGGCGACCTGCGGTTGGAGGACAGCCAGGCGGCGGCGGCGGTCGGCCAGATCGCGCTCGCGCGCACGTGGTCGGAAGTGCTTGGCGCGCGCGCCATGACGGCGGGCCAGATCCTCGTCACGCTGAACGACACCGAAGAGCGCCGGCGTTATCTCAACGCCCGCGAGACGATCGGCAAGCTGCTCGAATTCCGCGCCGTGCCGGTGATCAACGAGAACGACACGGTCGCAACCAGCGAGATCCGTTACGGCGACAACGATCGTCTGGCGGCGCGCGTCGCCACCATGGCGAGCGCCGACCTGCTGATCCTGCTGTCCGACATCGACGGACTCTACACGGCACCGCCGCATCTCGATCCGCAGGCGCAACTCATCCCCGTCGTGCCGCGCATCAATGCGGAGATCGAGGCGATGGCGGGCGGCGCGGCGAGCGAAATGTCGCGCGGCGGCATGCGCACCAAGATCGAGGCGGGCAAGATAGCAACCGCAGGCGGCACCCATATGGTGATCGCCGACGGGCGCGTCGCGCATCCGGTGCAGCGTATCGCCGATGGCGGCCGCTGCACCTGGTTTCTCACGCCCTCCAATCCCGTTACGGCCCGCAAGAAGTGGATCGCCGGTTCGCTCGAGCCGCGCGGCGCCGCGCATATCGACGCCGGTGCGGCGCGTGCCCTGGCTGCGGGCGCGAGCCTGCTGCCCGCCGGCGTGGTGCGGATCGAGGGCTCGTTCGCGCGCGGCGACTGCATCGTGATCCGCGACCCGCGCGGGGCCGAGATCGGCCGCGGGCTGGTGGCGTACGATGCCGTGGAGGCCGCGCAGCTGGTGGGCCGCAATTCCCGCGAGATCGAGGCCGTGCTGGGCGCGCCGGGTCGCGCCGAGATGATCCATCGCGACGACATGGCGCTCGGCGCCGACTGACCCGCTCAAGCCGCCGACATGACACGGCCCGCCCTCATCTGGTAGATCAATCTCCATGACCAATCCCGTCCACCTCCACGATGTGCAGGATGTGCCCGCCCTGATGCTGGCGCTGGGTCGCGCTGCGCGGCGCGCCGCCCGCGCCGTGGCGCTCGCCCCGACCGACGTCAAGAACGCGGCCCTGCTGGCCGCGGCCGCGGCCTTGCGCGCCCGCGCCGACGAAATTCTGGCCGCCAACGCCCGCGACATGGCGGCGGCGGAAGCCGACGGCGGCTCCCGCGCGCTGCTCGACCGTCTGATGCTCGACGCGGCTCGCGTCGAAGCGATGGCCAAGGGCGTCGAGGAGATTGCGGCGCTGCCCGATCCTGTAGGCCGCGTGCTCGAGACCATTCAGCGCCCGAACGGACTCACCATCGAGCGCGTCTCGACGCCGCTTGGCGTCATCGGCGTGATCTACGAGAGCCGGCCCAACGTCACCGCCGACGCGGGCGCGTTATGCCTGAAGGCCGGCAACGCCTGCGTGCTGCGCGGCGGGTCGGATTCGACCTTGTCGACCGGGATCATCCATGAATGCCTGGTCGCCGGCCTGCGCGCCGCGGGCCTTCCCGACGCCGCGATTTCGCGCGTGCCCGTCAAGGACCGTTCGGCCGTCGGCGAAATGCTGAAGGGTCTCGGCGAAACGCTCGACGTCATCGTGCCGCGCGGCGGCAAGAGCCTTGTGGCGCGCGTACAAAACGAGGCGCGCGTGCCGGTGTTCGCGCATCTTGAAGGCATCGTGCATGTCTTCATCCATGCCGACGCAGATCCCGAAAAGGCCCGCACGATCGTGCGCAACGCGAAACTGCGGCGCACAGGCGTCTGCGGCGCGGCGGAAACGCTGCTCGTCGACAAGGCCATCGCGCCGACGCTTCTCGCGCCGCTCGTGAAGATGCTGCTCGACGCCGATTGCGAAGTGCGTGGCGATGCGCAGACGCTTCTCGTCGATGCGCGCGTCGTGCCGGCGACGGACGCAGACTGGAAGCTCGAATATCTCGACAGCATCATCGCCTGCCGCGTGGTCGACGGGCTCGACGATGCGATCGACCACATCGAGACGCACGGCTCGCATCACACCGACTGCATCATCACGGAAGATCTGGCTGCGGCCGAGCGCTTTCTCGACGAAGTCGATTCCGCCATCGTGATGCACAACGCCTCGACCCAATTCGCCGACGGCGGCGAATTCGGTTTCGGCGCGGAGATCGGCATCGCGACAGGCCGCATGCATGCGCGCGGTCCGGTGGGCTTGGCGCAATTGTGCTCTTTCAAATACCGCGTGCGCGGCAACGGCCAGACGCGTCCGTGAGCCTTTTGACGCCGGCTTCGGCGCTCCGTTTCGCCGATCCGCCGCGACGTCTCGCCAGCGCCGGGGGCCCGCGCCTGCCGGCCCACCTGCCGCCCCACACCGATGGCATGCGCATCGGCCTGTTCGGCGGCACGTTCAACCCGCCGCATGCGGGACATCTGCTGGTCAGCCGCATCGCGCTTGCGCGCCTGAAGCTCGATCGGGTCTGGTGGATCGTCACGCCCGGCAATCCGCTGAAGGAAAACGCCGGCTTGCCGCCGCTGGCGGAGCGCATGGTGGCGGCGCGCCGTCTCGCCGACCATCCGCGCATCGACATCACGGGCTTCGAGGCCGAGATCGGCACGCGCTACACCTACGACACGATCGCCTATCTGGCGCGCCGCTGTCCGGGCGTCGATTTCGTCTGGATGATGGGCGCCGACAATCTGGCGCAATTCCACCGCTGGCAGCGCTGGCGCGACATCGCGGCGCTGACGCCGGTGGCGGTCATCGACCGGCCGGGATCGACGCTGAAGGCAGCGCACAGCCGCGCCGGACAGTTTCTCTCCCGCTATCGCCTGCGGGAGGGCGACGGCGCGCTTCTGGCGGGCGCGGCGACGCCCGCTTTCATCTTCCTGCACGGACCGCGCTCGGGGCTTTCCTCGACCGCGCTGCGTCGCGCCGGCGCGAGCCTGCCGCAAACAGGAGCTTTACCCATCGTTCCGGCAGCGGTTAGCTGATAAGAACGGTTGAATTTCACCGGCTTTACGCCCACATTGAAAAGGCCGCGTGTGACGCGGCCCAAAGGAGATATGGCTCTGATACCCACGGTCCAAGCCCGGGCGGCCCAAGCTTCGCCCGAACCGGTTCGTGTTCAGGCTGAACCCGATACCGGCCAGCTCGTTCGCAACATCCTCAACAGCCTCGACGATGCGAAGGCGGAGGATGTCCTCTCCATTGACCTGCACGGGAAGACCTCGCTCGCCGACGCGATGATTATCGCGACGGGGCGATCGACGACCCATGTCTCGTCGATCGCCGATCGCGTGATCAAGGGTTGCAAGGAAGCGGGATATTCGACGCCGCGCGTCGAAGGCCTGCCGCATTGCGACTGGGTTCTCGTCGACGCGGGCGATGTGATCGTCCATCTGTTCCGCCCCGAAGTTCGCCAGTTCTACAATCTGGAGAAGATGTGGGGCGGGGATCGTCCGGCCGAGCAGAAGGCCGAGCGGCGCGCCTGAGCGGCGCGTTCGCCCGCGCCTCATGCGCATCCATCTGTCGGCCATCGGGCGGCTGAAGGCCGGCCCGGAGCGAGACATCTGCGCGCGTTATCTTGAGCGTGCGCAGGCCGCATCGCGCGGCGTCGGGCTGACCGGCGTCGAGATGCGCGAGGCCGATGAATCCCGCGCCCGCCGTCCCGAAGACCGCAAGGCCGAGGAAGCGCGCGCGCTGACGCAAAACATTCCGGCTGGCGCACGTCTCGTCGTTCTCGATGAGCGCGGCAAGACCATGGGCAGCGAGGCGTTCGCGGCGGACATCGGCGCCGCCCGCGACGGCGGCGCGGCGGGCTATGCGCTGCTGATCGGCGGTCCCGACGGCGTCGATCCGGAGCTTCGCGCCCGCGCCTCCCTGGTGCTCGCCTTCGGGGCGATGACCTGGCCGCACCAGCTCGTGCGCATCATGGCCGCCGAGCAGATCTACCGCGCCATCACGATCCTTTCGGGCCACCCTTACCATCGCGTGTGAGGCGATCAGCAGATAATTTGATGGAAGTGATTCGACTTGGCCGAATCGGTCCCCCGCCCCCTTGCGGGGAGGGGCTAGGGGTGGGGGTCGTGCAAATATCGCAAGCAATTCACGACCCCCACCCCGCTCGGCTTCGCCGAGTCGCCCTCCCCGCAAGGGGGAGGGTGTTGGCTGTTCTCGCGGCGCTGTTGTGCTGCGCGCCTGTGCATGCGCAGGCGCCGTCGCCTGATCGGTTGCGCAGCGTCGAGACGGACCTGCGCGCTGCGGAAGACCGTCGCCGCTTGCTTGAAGCCGAAATGGAAGCCATCCGCAGCGACCGCGCACGCCTGAATGCGGCGCTGATCGAGACCGGCGCGAAGATGCGCCAGACCGAGGCGCGGATGATCGAGATCGAGAAGCGGCTCGACGTCGCCAATGGCAGCGAGGAAGCGATCCGCGCGTCGCTCGCGAGCCGGCGTGACGTGCTCGCCACCGTGCTGGCGGCGCTGCAGCGCATGGGCCGGCGCCCGCCGCCCGCCTTGCTGGCCTCGCCTGAGGACGCTTTGCGCGCGGTGCGCGCGTCCATGCTGCTCGGCGCCGTGCTGCCGGAGATCCGCGGCGAGGCGCAGGCGCTCGCCTCCGACCTCAATGACCTCGTCGTCCTGCGCCGCTCGATCGCGCTCGAAAAGGACAAGCTCGACGCAGAGGCGCTCGCCTTCAGCCGCGACGGCGAGCGGCTCGCCGGACTGGTCGATGCGCGTCAGGGCGCGCTGCGGGAAGCCGAGCAAAGACTCGTCGAACAGCGCCGTCACGCCGCCGAACTGGCCAAACAGGCGATTGATCTCAAGGAATTGATCGCCCGCTCCGAGGCCGAGCTCGCGCCGGCGGGACGGGCGGCGGAAGAGGCCCGGGCGTCCGACGAGGCGCAGCGCAAGGCGTCGGATGCGGCGCAGGCCAAGGGTCAGTCCCGCGTGGCCGCGCTGCCGTTCAACGACACCGCACGCCTCGCCCCCAAGATCGCCTTCACGGATGCGCGCGGTCTTTTGCCGCTGCCCGTCGCAGGCAGGATTATCAAGGGTTTCGGTGCGCCAGATGGTATTGGTGGCGTTGAAAAGGGTCTGTCCATCGGCACGCGGCCAAGCGCGCCGGTGGCCGCGCCCTCGGATGGATGGGTCGCGTTTTCCGGTCCGTACCGCACTTATGGCCAACTCTTGATCATCAATGCGGGCGGCGGATACTATATTGTTCTCGCGGGCATGGAGCGCATCAGCGTCGAGGTTGGGCAGTTCGTCCTGGCCGGCGAGCCGGTCGCGACCATGGGTGACGGCTCGATCAAGACTGCATCAGCACTTGCTCTTGGCGCTGCCCAGCCCATTCTCTATGTTGAATTCCGGAAAGACGGGGCGGCCATAGACCCGGGCCCATGGTGGGCGAAGGCCGAGCTGGAAAAGGTTCGCGGATAATGCGCAAGATCTCCCTCGTCGTGCTCGGCGC
>JAQGKM010000170.1 GCA_028290125.1 Hyphomicrobiales bacterium
GCGTCGGCTGCGTGCGCGCCTGTTCGACGGCGCGGGCCGCCTGCGCGCGGGCGTCCGCGGCAGTCTTCTCGGCAGCCTCGATCCGTCCGTTGAGGGGGCCGAGATCCGGCGGGGCCGGCAGGGCGGGGGCGGGCTTCGACTCGAGCGCGCCGAAGCGGGCTTCCAGCGCCTCGAGCCGCTGGCCGAGCGCGCTCACGGTCTCGGGAGAGGCGACGGGCGGAAGGGCCGGATTGAACGCGTAATAGAGCGCGACGCCGCCGAGCAGAAGCGCGGCAAGCGCGGCAGGGCCGGGCCAGGCGGGGCCGGTGCGAACGGTCGCAGTCGCCGGCGCCGGCTCGCGCGACAGGTCGGGCGCGGTTGCGGCAGCGACAGGCTCGCTCTCGATGGCCTTCTCGCCGATCGTCGGCTCCGCGGCGCCGCCGGGCTGGACGGCGCTGTCCTCGACGGCGCTGGACTTGATGGCCTGTCCCTCGATCGTGGGAGCCTCGCGGCGGCTGCCCCGGTTGGGCGTTGCGCCGATCCCGGCCGATTTTTCTGTTTCGTCGTTCATGCGGCCTCACGCTCCTGACTGCCCGGGCACCTTAGGTGATCGGGCGTCTTCAGGGAATCGCTCAGGTTGCCGGCAGGTTCCGCTCAGGCCCGCGCGGCGACGGCGTCGGAGATGGCGAGCGTGCGGCGCGCCATCTCGGCATGCAGCAGCTCCACCATCTTGCCGTCGAGCGAGATCGCGCCCCTGGAGGCGTTTTCCGGCAGGTCGAAGGCCGCGATGATCTTGCGCGCCCACTCCACTTCCGCGGCGGACGGCGCAAAGATCTCGTTGGCGACGGGGATCTGGTTGGGGTGGATCACGGTCTTGCCATCCATGCCGAGGTCGCGGCCCTGCTCGCATTCGGCGCGCAGACCCTCCATGTCGGCGATCTGGTTCCAGACGCCGTCGAGCACGTCGATCCCATAGGCGCGCGCCGCGATGATGCTGCGCGACAGCCAGGCGATCATCGGGGCGCGGCCCGGGATCAGCCGTGCGCGCGTCTCCTTGGCGAGATCGTTGGTGCCCATGACGAAGACGGCGAGGCGCGAGGCGGGATCGGCGGCGGTGCGGGCGATGGCGTCGACGTTCAGGATGCCGAGCGGCGTCTCGATCATCGCCCAGAGCCGCGTGTGGGCCGGCGCGCCGCCCTCGTTCAGCTCGTGCGCCGCCAGGGTGACGTCGCCCGGCGTCGAGACCTTCGGCAGCAGGATGGCGTCCGGACCCGCCAGAATGGCGGCCGCGAGATCGGCCTTGCCCCATTCCGTGTCCATGCCGTTGGTGCGGATGACGACCTCGCGGGGGCCGAAGCCGCCCGCCTGCACGGCGGCGCAGACCTGCTCGCGCGCGGCAGCCTTGAGATCAGGCGCGACGGAATCCTCGAGATCCAGAATGATCGTGTCGGCCGGCAGGCTGCGTGCCTTTTCGATGGCGCGGGCGTTCGAGCCCGGCATGTAGAGCGCGCTGCGGCGGGGGCGGATCATGTTCAACTCCGGTCGTTGCCTGTGCGCTGCACCATAGGGGCTCGGGGAGGATCGCGCCAATCCCCCGTTGGTCAGGGGTGGCGGCGACCCCCTGGTCATGGGTCGGGCGAAAACGGTCCTCGACGGCGCCGTCGCCGGAGGCTATGGAGCGCACGGTCGCCAGACGATCGAGAACTGCTTCTGCGAGGGCCCAGCCATGACCGACGCTCCCCCCAACCAGCCAGATACAGTCCTGCCGCGCCGGCTTGTCGAGGGCTATGAAGCCTTCGTCTCGGGACGTTTTTCAAGCGAACAGCAGCGCTACCGCACGCTGGCCGAGCAAGGCCAGAAGCCGCGCGTGATGATGATCGGCTGCTGCGATTCCCGCGTCTCGCCGGAGGTCATCTTCGACGCCGGGCCGGGCGAGATCTTCGTCGTCCGCAACGTCGCCAATCTCGTGCCGCCCTATGCGCCCGACGACGATTATCACGGCACGTCGGCGGCTCTGGAATTCGGCGTCATGGCGCTGCGCGTCGAGCACATCGTGGTGATGGGCCACGCCCAATGCGGCGGCGTGCGCGCCTATGCCGACTTCCAGCAGGACCCGTTCCACGCGCCGCTGTCGCCGGGCGATTTCATCGGCAGCTGGATCCGCCTGATGGCGCCGTCCGCCGCACGGCTCGGCACGCCGCCGTCGGAAACCACGCCGCAATACGTCGAGGCGCTGGCGCTCGAATCGATCAAGCAGAGCCTCGTCAACCTGCGTTCCTTCCCGTGCATCAAGACGCTCGAGGAACGCGGCAAGCTTCAGTTGCACGGCTGCTATTTCGGCGTGATGGATGGACGCCTGCTGGCGTACGACGCCGCGAGCGACGCTTTCCAGCCGATCGCGGCCGAACTGCATGCCGCCGCGCTCGACACGCCGCGATTCTGATCTCGCGGGCCGTGTGACGTCAGGCGACCTGCACGGCCGCGGGCTCGTCAGGTTCGCCGCTGATCTTGTCGATGAAGGCGCGGATCAGTTTTGCGAGTTCGGGCTCGCGCACGGCCTCGGCCGCCTGGTCGATCGGAAACCAGCGCGTGATGCGCTCTTCGCGCTCCGGCCATTTCTTGCGCTGGCGCTGCACTTCGAGCGGAAAGACGTCGACGCGGCACAGGATGCCGGCGCCGTTCCGCATCTGCTTGACGTAGTGATACGAGCCGAGCGGCGCCTTCTCTATCTTGCCGACGATGCCGGCTTCTTCCAGCGCCTCCTGCGCCGCAGCCGCGTGCGGCTTGCGGCCCTTCATCGGCCATCCTTTCGGGATCACCCAGCGCTTCGTCTCGCGCGACGAGACGAGCATCACCTCACGTTGCGGCGTGAGCCGAAACGGCAAAGCCGCGTATTGCGTGCGCGGCTCTGCGGCGCGGTGCGGGGCCTTGTCCCTGTCTTTCATCTCGTGCGGTCGTCTCCCTGCGCTTTCGCTACTTGATGAAAACGTAGATGTCGACCTTCAGGTCGGTGTCGTCGGCGGCCTTCGGCTCGGTGACGTATTCCTCGACGAACATCGGCTTCGCTTCGATGCCCTTTTCGTCGAGATAGGCGGTGATCGCCTCATAGGTCGAATCGATGTCGTCATAGGCGCTGCGATGCTCGAAACGCATCGTGCGGCCGGCGGGCGTTTCGCCGATCTTCACCGGCGCGGCGAGCGTCACGCTGGCTGGCGGGGCGGCTTCGAGCGGGATCATCGCCTGGAACTTGAAGCCCTGGTCGTCGGTCTCGACGAAGACCGTCAGCGGCTTGCCGCCCGGCTTCAGGCCAGCCTTGTCCATCGCGGCGCGCAGATCGTTGAACGACTTCGTGATCGTGTCGAAGCCTTCCTCCCACTCTGCCGTCCCGGCGATCACGGCGGCGGGACGCGCGGTGAGCTGAACGGCTTGCGCGGTGGAGGCGTCGCCGGTCGAGCGTCCGGCGTCAGGCGCGGGCGGGGTTTCGGGCGTCTGGGCGAAAGCCGGCGCAGCGCCGGTGACGAGGAGCGCGACCAGCACGGTGCGCAAGGCGGGCATCAGGGTGGATTTTTTCATTATGCGGCTCCGCATGGCGGCGTCCGCATCAACAGGGCGCCGGCAAATCACTGTGACCATATGAGGCGATCACGGGCTGTTCGCCAAGCGCGTAAAGCAGCCAGGCGTTGCATCTTCAACGCAGCTGTCTGCTTGCAGTTGCCGCGCGGGGGCAAATACTGGCCCCGTGGCCCCGTTCAGCCTATAAGCATCGCCGCACGCACAGCAGGATCCACAAGGCGCCCATGAGCAAGCTTGCCGGCCGACCCTTCTTCAAGATGAACGGGCTCGGCAACGAGATCATCGTTCTCGACCTGCGGGGCGCCGGTGTCGCCGTGAGCGCCGCAGAGGCGCGCGCCATCCACCGTGCGCCGGGCCTCGCCTACGATCAGATGATGGTCCTGCACGATTGCGTGACTCCCGGCACCGAAGCGTTCGTGCGCATCTTCAACAATGACGGCAGCGAAAGCGGCGCCTGCGGAAACGGCACGCGGTGCGTCGCGTGGGTGCTGCTGCGCGACGATCCGCGCGACCTCGTCTTTGTCGAGACCGTGCGCGGGCTGCTGGAATGCCGCCGTGAGGGACCGTTGTCGTTTACGGTCGACATGGGCGAGCCGCTGCTTGCCGCGCACGAAATCCCGCTGCGCGACGCGCTCGCCGACACACGCCGCATCGTGCTCGACTTCGACGTCGCGGCGCTCACCGCCCCGGCGGTCGCCAACATGGGCAACCCGCACGCCGTGTTCTTCGTCGATGACGTCGAGGCGCATGCGCTTGCGCAGAACGGCCCGCGCCTCGAGCACCATCCGATGTTCCCGGAACGGGCCAACATCTCGCTGGCGCAGGTGGCGGCACGCGATCACATCGTGGTGAAAGTCTGGGAGCGCGGCGTCGGCCTCACGCAGGCCTGCGGCACGGCGGCCTGCGCGGCCGTCGTCTGCGCTGCGCGTCTCGGCCTCACGGAGCGCCGCGCGCGCGTCACGCTGCCAGGCGGCGACCTGTTCATCGACTGGCGCGAAAGCGACGGACACGTGCTGATGACCGGGCCGATCGAACTCGAATTCGAAGCCGTGTTCGCGCCCGAAATCTTTTCAGGCGCTGCGTGAGCACGCCGGTCGCCGTCGATGTCGTCACCTTCGGTTGCCGCCTGAATGCGGTCGAGTCGGAGGCGGTGCGTCGCGCGGCGGAGGCTGCGGGGCATCGCGACACCATCGTCTTCAACACCTGCGCGGTGACGCAGGAAGCCGTGAAGCAGGCGCGTCAGGCGATCCGCCGCGCCCGCCGCGAGCGGCCCGATGCGCGCATCGTGGTGACGGGCTGCGCGGCGCAAATCGATCCGCAGATGTTTCGCGACATGCCGGAAGTCGGCGCCGTCATCGGCAATGCCGACAAGGCGCGGCCTGAAATCTGGGCGGATCTCGCGCAGGCGCGCGTCAACGACGTCTTTGCGCTGCCCGAGACCGCGCATCATTTCGTCGCCGGCGCCGTCGACGCCATCGAGGGCCATACGCGGGCGTTCGTGGAAGTGCAGAACGGCTGCGATCATCGCTGCACCTTCTGCATCATCCCGTTCGGGCGCGGCGCCTCGCGCTCGGCGCCGGCGGGCGATGTCGTGGCGCAAATTCGCAAGCTCTGCGCCAATGGCTATCGCGAGGCGGTGCTGACCGGCGTCGACATCACCTCGTGGGGTCACGACCTGCCGGGCGCGCCGTCGTTCGGGAAGTTGGTGAAGCAGATCCTGCGGCATGCGCCTGAACTTGAACGGCTGCGGGTGTCGTCCATCGATTGCATCGAGGCGGACGCCGATCTGTTCGACGTGATCGCCAGCGAGCCGCGCTTCATGCCGCATCTGCATCTCTCGTTGCAGGCGGGCGACGATCTGATCCTCAAGCGCATGAAGCGGCGCCATGCGCGCGCCGAGGCGATCGACTTCTGCGCGCAGGTGCGCAGGCTGCGGCCCGACATCGTCTTCGGCGCCGATTTCATCGCAGGCTTTCCGACCGAGACAGACGAGATGTTCGCCCGCACGCTCGACCTCGTGGACGAGTGCGGGCTGACGCATCTTCACGTCTTCCCCTATTCGCCGCGTCCCGGCACGCCCGCCGCCCGGATGCCGCCAACGCCCCACGGGGCGATCAGGGAGCGGGCCAGGCGGCTGCGCGAGCGCGGTGCGCAGGCGCTAGCCACACATCTCGACCGGCAGGTGGGCCGCGAGATCGTGGTGCTGGCGGAGCGCGGCGGGAGCGGGCGGGCGGAGGATTTCACCGCCGTCGCCACGCCGGGCGTCGCGCCCGGCGCCCTGTTTACCGCGCGCGTCGCTGGCCATGACGGGACGCGCCTCACCCTGTCGTGATCGTGACCCCCATGCGCCGGAGGTCGCGCTTTCCGCAGGAGCCGCGCCGGGCTAGCCTTGCGGGCAGACCCCCGGCGCAGATCGGGCGGCGGCTCCGGAGGAAATACGCATGGTCATTCGAACTGTTCTTGCGCTCGCAGCAACGCTTGCGGGTCTTACGGCGGCGCGCGCGCAGGACTACCCGACAAAGCCCGTCACGGTCGTCGTGCCCTTCGCGGCCGGCGGGCCGACGGACGTCGCAGCGCGGATCTACGGTGAATTCTTTTCGCGCACGCTGGGACAGCAGTTCGTGATCGAAAACGCCGCCGGCGCAGGCGGCACCACGGGCGCGCAGCGCGCGGCGCGGGCGGCGCCGGACGGCTATACGATCTTCGTCCACAATGTCGCGCCGCATGTCGCGGGGCCGGCGCTCTATCCGTCGGCGCAATACGATCCGGTGAAGAATTTCGAGCCGATCGGCACGCTCGCCTTCGCGGCCCATTACATCGTGGTGCGCAAGGATCTGCCCGCCACCAACCTCAAGGAATTCATCGAATTCGCCAAGGCGAACCCGGGCAAGCTGAACTACGGCTCGGCGGGCGGCGGTTCGGCGACGCATCTCGCCTGCGTGCTGTTTGGCCAGCAGGCGGGCGTCAACATCGTGCACGTGCCCTATCGCGGCACCGGCCCGGCGCTCAACGATCTCGTGGCCGGCACGCTCGACTTCATGTGCGACCAGGGGCTCAACATGATGGGCCAGTACCAGGGCGGCACGGTGCGGGCGCTGGCCGTCGCGCAGGCGACGCGCTTCCCGGGCCTGCCGAATGTCCCGACCTCGGCGGAAGCGGGCCTGCCGGGGTTCGAGGTGTCGGCCGCCACCGCCATGTATGCGGTCGCCGGCACGCCGAAGCCCGCGGTCGCGAAGCTCGTCGAGACCATGAAGGCCGCCTACAAGGACCCGGCCCTGCGCAAGCGCATCGAGGATCTCGCCTCCGAAGTGCCGGGCCCCGGCCAGGACACGCCGGACGCGCTGGGCGCCTTCACCGTGAAGGAAGCCGCGCGCTGGAACGACGCGATCAAGAAGGGGAACATCAAGGCGCAGTGAGGGGCGCGGGGCGCCCGCTTCTCCCTCTGGGAGAAGCTGTCTGCGACGCAGACTGATGAGGGGTTGCGCTCTCAGGGTTTGAGCGCGTAACCCCTCACCCCGGCTCGGCTTCGCCGAGTCCGCCCTCTCCCGCCGGGAGAGGGACGTCCCCCGTCCACCCGCACGCCTTTAACAGATCCGCCATATGCGCCGGCACGGGCGCTTCCACCTCGATCGGCGGCT